>JAFDZK010000138.1 GCA_018267005.1 Bacteroidota bacterium | reverse complement strand
GGTCATTATATCCCCTGCCTCCCGGCAGGGGATTATTTTTTTTATCCCGCCCCGATCCGGCGTTTGCTTCAATCGGTAAAAAGTACCATAACTAACACGACTAACACTATTTCCTGTTGTACTTTACCCTTACTTTTGCATGGTGATAAAAAATGCCATACCCGTATACGATATCTGCAAACTTTCCGATTTGCAGCAGCAGGATATGCTGATCAGCAGGTTTGGTGTTTACCTGCAAAAGCACCGCGACCTGCATTTTCCGCATAAACACACCTTTTATCACCTGGTATTGTTTACCAAAGGACGGGGAACGCATGCCATCGATTTCAGGACATTTAATGTTGCGCCCTACCATATTTATTTTATGATACCGGGGCAAGTGCATTCGTGGAATTTTGAGGGCGAGACCGACGGTTACGTGATCCATTTCTCGGACGACTTTTTCAGGTCGTTCCTGCTCTCGAACGATTACCTGGCCCAATTCCCTTTCTTCAGCGGCGACCCTGATCAGGCAGCGATCGACATTGAACCCGGGCTGCAGCCTAAAATAATAGCGCTGTTTGAGGATATTATCGCCGAAAGCGAACAACCGGCCCGCATGGGCGCTGATATGATTAGAGCATTGCTGCTGCAGGTGTTTATCCTGCTGGCGAGGCGCGGCAATGACGTGTCGCTGAAAGAACATTCAGCTTATAACTTTACACTACTCCGGAATTTCAGGCAATTGGTCGAAAAGAATTTTACCACGCTGAGATTGCCGAAAGATTACGCGCAACTGCTGTACATCACGCCCAACCACCTGAACGCCATCTGCAACGATATACTCGGCATCCCGGCCGGAGAGGTAATTCGAAACCGGGTATTGCTCGAGGCAAAACGGCTGCTTATTAACCTTGATCTTAACATTTCCGAGATAGCCTACGCGCTCAACTTTAACGACAACTCCTACTTTACGAAATTCTTCAAAAAATCCGCCGGTTTATCGCCGGAGGAATTCAGAAAAAACGCTTTAAAAAAATAGCATCATGACCACTCCGCATACCCACGAAACAGAACCGACTTCGGCTTTTAACGCCGCCTTACACGCCAAATGCCCCAAATGCCGTAAGGGCGATATGTTTAAAAAAAGCAGCCTGGGCTTCTTTTTTAGTCAGAAAATGAATACATACTGTCCGTATTGTCATTTCCAGTTCGAGATGGAGCCCGGATATTTCTATGTCGCCATGTTTGTAAGCTACGGGATGATCGTCGCCGAAATGGTGACCGTGGCCGTAGGCACGTATATACTGACGCAGTCCGAGTCGCCCTGGCTGTATGTCGGCTTGCTGCTTGGCGTAACGCTGCTGCTTTCGCCGTTCAATTTCCGGTACTCCCGGGTGATCCTATTGTACTGGCTTACGCCGAAATTGCACTACGATCCGGAAAGAGCGAAGAGGCCATATAACGAAAAGTAAATGATAGCGATGATACAAATTCATCGCTATCATTTTTTAAGGCTGATTTACGTATGGGTATGGTTCGGCCGATGCTTGTTACTGCTTGCCCAGGATCGGCGAGAACTTACTCTCATAATCCTTTAGCTGAGCTGACAGCTTTGCCGACAGCGCCGCCTGGTGGTTTTCTTTGGTAACGTCGGACAGAGCGTTCAACAACGACATACCAAGCTGCACGGTCCTCACGTCGACATTTTCAGGACTGCCCTGCACCAGGCTGTAATTGTAATCGAGCTGGTCGGTAACGTAGTTTTCAATGCTCACCGCGTATTTATTCGCGTAACCGATGTCGCCCAGCGTGTAAGCGTTCTGAACGAGGAAATATTTGGTGCGCGCCACGTCGATAAACGGATAAATGTCGGGCATTTCCTGGTCGTACTTGTGGATAGCGTTCAGCGCAAGGTCCTTGTGGCCGTCCTGTATCAGTCCCTGGCTCAGATCGAGCACGGTCGACAGGATCACCGGGTAAAACATGGTCGTCGATTCCGGATCGAGATACTTAGCCGTTTTGTAGTTGCCCCATTTAAACTTGTTCATGATGTTGTCGTACATCAACAGGCTGTTGGTCTTACCAAGCTGATCGCGGTTAGCCGTATCCACCTTGAACGGTATTAACTGATAGGTGAAGCCCTCCTTATATAGGTATTGCTGCATGCCCATCATGTTTTCCTGGCCGACGGTAATGGTAAAGCATATCGGCCTTTTCCAGTTGTTATGCGCCAGGATGTCGATCATGGCAAGGTTGTCCTTGGTCACAAAGTTGGAAGGGTATTTCCATTTCATGGTGTCGGCCAGCATGCCTTTCTGAGCTTCGGTGCATACGCCGTTCTTTACCACTTCGTCTTTATTAATAGCTATCTTAAAATTCTTGGTAGGCAGGTAATTCACCCGGTCGCCATTCTGCAACTCAACTTTTACGTCCGGGTTGTCGGAAGTAATGAAATCGAACACATCCTTTACGTCTACCGAACCGGGCAGTTTACGGTCGAAGAACTGTATCGCGTCGCGCACGCCTTCTTCGTATTTTTCATACGGCATGGTGATAGGCAACGGAGCCGACTCATTCATCTTATGCTGCATCTGGTGGATATACCAGTCGCCGCTGAAAAGGCTCAGGTTAACGATACGCACGTCAGGCCGGATACCTTCCACTTCCTGGTCGTACCAGAGTGAATACGTATCATTGTCGCCGTAGGTGAAAAGGATAGCATTCTTAGGGCACGAGATCAGGTAGTTGTAAGCCATATCGTGCGGCGTCATCTTGGTCGAACGGTTGTGCGCCTGCCATTCCTTGCTGGCAACCAGCAACGGCACCAGCAGGCACACCGCCGTTGCGCCGATGGCAGCGGTTTTTGGCGATACCCACTTCTTGATAAAGTCGGCTATGCCAATGGCGCCGAGCCCTATCCATATCGCGAAGGCATAAAACGAGCCGACGTACGAATAGTCCCTTTCGCGGGGCTGAACGCTGGGCTGGTTCACGTATATGACAATGGCCAGGCCGGTGAAGAACCACAGCAAACCAACGATCAGCGTATCGCGCTTGTCGCGGTTATAATGGAAAAACAAGCCGATCAAGCCCAGGATAAGCGGTATGGCATATAGCGGGGTGTATGCGTTGGAGGCGTAGATCACGCCGTTTGGTCCTTTATCGGTTAAAGATTTGGGCAGGTGCCTGCCTCCGTCAAAGATACCTGTGGTCCAGTCGCCGTCGACATAGCCGTGGAAGCCGCCCATTTGCTGCTGCCCGTCCAGTTGGTTAGTGCGCCCGGCAAAGTTCCACATGAAGTACCTGCCGTACATCTGCCACATCTGCCAACTGAACATCCATTTGAGGTTGTCGCTGAAGGTGGGTGCATCATTCTCGCCCATGTGCAGCCATTGGCGGTAAAACTGGGCGTCTTGTGCGTACGATGCATCCGAGTTCTCGGTATTGTACATACGCGGCAAAATGGTGGTATGGTTGTAAACTACATCCAGCTTGCGGCCTGCGTTTTCGTAGCGTTTCTGGCCTTTGCGGTAAATGATGCTGCCTTCGGTCTGCGCTGTGTCTTTAGCGTCAAAATAGGGCCCGAACAGCAGCGGTGTTTCACCGTACTGGATGCGGTTCAGGTAACCGTACATCACAAAAGCATTATCGGGATGCGAGTTATCCAGGTCGGGGTCGGCCGCCGCACGGATCGGGATATAGGCAAACGAACTATAGCCGAAATAAATGAAGGCTACGCAAACGAAAGCCAGATTAAGCGCGGGCTTATTGTTTTTAATGCTCCACCAGATGCCGAATACGATAAGGCCGATAAGCAATAAAAAGAAGAAAAAAGCACCGCTCCAAAAGCCCATACCGAGGGTATTGACAAAGAACAAGTCGAAATAAGCGGCAAATTTTACCGTATAGCCGCGTATGCCGTACTGTACGAAGCCGAGTATCAGGATACTGATAAAAAAGGCTATCCAGGCGCTGCGGTTATTGATGTTGTTATACCTGCGGAAATAATATACCAGTACGATAGCGGGTATTGTCAGCAAGTTCAAAAGGTGGATACCGATAGAGAGGCCGATAATGTAAGCAATAAAAACGATCCATTTGTCGGCGCCGGGTTCGTCGGCATGCGCGTCCCATTTCAATATGGCCCAGAAAACCAGCGCGGTGCATAAGGACGACCAGGCAAATACGATGGTTTCAACAGCCGAAAACCAGAAGGTGTCGGTATAGGTAAAAGTGAGCGCGCCTACAAGGCCGCCGCCCATGATCAGTATCAGTTTGGTGCTGTCGGGCTGTTCGTCTTTAGCCAGCAGCATTTTTTTGGCTAAGGCGGTAATGCTCCAGAACAGCAGCATGATAGTGCCACCACTGGCCAGTGCCGAACCAACGTTGGTGTAAAACGGCACTTTGGCGTTGTTGCCGAACGACAGCAGGGAAAAGAACTTGCCCAGCATAGCAAAAAGCGGGTAACCCGGCTGGTGCGCCACCTGCAGGCGGTAGGCGCATGAAATAAACTCGCCGCAATCCCAGAAGCTCACCGAAGGCTCCAGCGTAAGAATGTAGGTAATGGAAGCAATGACAAAGCAAAGCCAACCCAAAAGATTATTGATTTTTTTGTACTGCATGGATTGTTGAGTAAAAGTTTATTCCGCGGGCAAATATGCGTTTTTATACGTTATTTTCTACACACCTGCCCCCGGGTTAACATCTTTTAACAAAATGCTACCGAAAATAGGAAAAAGTCCGGAAGTCCGAAAGTCGGGAGTCCGGAAGTCCGAAAGATTAATTTCGCAACCTTTCTTCCGGATTCCAGGACTTACGCAGACTTTCGGACTTATGCGGGACTTTCGGACTTATGCGGACTCTCGGACTTCCGGACTAATTACGTACCTTACGTTGCCTTTCGTCACAATCATGAGAAAAATAACCTTTACCCTCGTCCTGCTAAGTTTGATATTAAGCGCGGCCTTTTATGCCGTTCAGCAAAAAGCCAAAACAGCCGGGCCGGATTATAAACCGTCGGTTGAGGTAATTACCACGCAGCAAAATGGCTCTGTAATAATCTCAGTGAAAGACAACGGCAATGGCATTCCTGATGCGATAAAGGACAAGATCATGCAGCCATTCTTTACTACTAAACCTACAGGCGAAGGAACGGGGCTCGGTTTATCATTAAGCTATGATATTGTGGTGAAGGGGCATGAGGGGAAAATAGAGGTTGAAACCAAAGAAGGTGAGTTTACAGAATTTACTGTCACCTTGCCGCTGTCATGATATTTTCCTATTATTATAACTTATATCGTAAGGCTTTTCTATCTGCAGCAAAGCTACTTATAACCTTGCCGTCAACAAATTTTCATGAAGAAGCTATTTCCCTTATTGCTCTTATTCCTTGTAGCGCACAGCTATGCCCAGGATAAGCCGGTTGTCATTTCCGCGAAAACTTTTGATCAGCAATTTGATTATGTGCCTATCGACCACATGGACGGCTGGTATTTCAAGGCGGGTGGCGATACCACCCGGGCCAAAAGCGATATCAGCATGGCTGGCTGGCAAAAATTAAGCCCCCTGGGCCTGACCGCAAAATATGCGGATAAAAATGGCAAGGTTGAAGGCTGGTTCAGGATCAAAATAAAACTGGACAGCAGTGTAAACACAAAGGGCTTGGGCATCTGGTACGGCAGTTACGCGGCGGCGGACATTTATATCAACGGCGAGCTGCTCAGTTCGTTCGGCCATACCGGCTTTTACGGACATCCTTATTCAGAATTCGATGTCAATGCCTTTGATGAATACCGCCCGCTTAACCTAAAGCAAGGGGAAGAATTCACTTTGGCCCTGCATCTCGCCGACAGTCTCGCGCCTTTTGTTCGCGGGAAATTAAAACTTCAGTGTACCAACGTTGCCAACATGATCATTCTTGGCGGCAATAATTCGGAGCGCCTTATTTATTCCGACGTTGTGAATTTTAGTAAAAGCTATTCCATTTGGCTTTGGATAAGCTTAACATTATGCGTCCTTTTCTGGTTACTGGCTCTTCAAAACCGCCGGGAAAGCGTGCTGTTCCTGATAGCAGGGTGTTCCACATTTTTTGTCGGTTATATCTACACCAGCTCTATTCAGGCTGAGGTTCAAGCGCCGTCTTGTTTAATTTTCAATGTATATCAATTTTTATCCGGTATTAGTTCCTTGCTTATCCTGGTCTCTATTCCCGTAATTATAGCCCAAGTTTTTAAACGCCGCATGTTATTATGGATAAAAATCTGCCTGGCGGCAATCATCGTTGTGGTCCTCTCGACCATTTTTTTGCCGCAACTGCGGCCGGTAAGCACAGGAGTAACCATTCTTTTTCCGTTGGGTATCAGCCTTTATTATATCATATCATCATGGAAAAGCCTCCGGGGGGCGCAATGGAGCATTGTTGCAGGTTTGCTGGGATCATTTTTTTTCATCCTGGCGACAGTTATTACTATTTTATTGCATATACAAACCTACACGAACTTTGGTATCGGCTATTTTTTATTTAGCGGGATCTTGCTTTCTTTCCCGGTGTCGCTATTGGTATATGTTGCGCTGCGTTTTAAAGAAATTATAAATGAGGTACGCCATAATGCCGACCAGATTGTACAGCTTTCGGAAGAGAAGAAAGAAGAAGCGCTCAACCGCCAAAAGTTATTGCAGGAAGAGGTCGACCGCCAAACCGCCGAGATCAGAGCTGGTCAGGCCAGGCTTATCCAATCGGAAAAGATGGCCTCCTTGGGCGAGCTTACAGCCGGGATCGCGCACGAAATACAAAACCCGCTAAACTTCGTCAACAATTTTTCAGATGTGAACAAGGAAATGCTGGAGGAACTGAAAGCAGAAAGCAAAAAGCCAAAAGCTGAAAGGGATGAGCAACTGGAAAGCGAACTGATCAACGATCTCATAGAAAACGAGCAAAAGATAAACCACCATGGCAAGCGTGCCGATGCTATCGTTAAAGGCATGTTGCAGCACAGCCGGGCGTCATCCGGTCAGAAAGAGCCAACCGATCTGAATGCGCTTGCTGATGAATATTTACGGCTCGCTTATCACGGGCTGCGCGCAAAGGATAAAAACTTCAATGCCGAGCTGATCACGCATTTTGATAAAGATCTGCCAAAAGCAAATATCATCCCGCAGGACATAGGCCGGGTATTACTCAATATCATCAATAATGCTTTCTACGCCACGCAGCAAAAGGCAAAAACGGCGGGGCCGGATTATAAACCTACGGTTGAAGTAAACACAGTGCAGCAAAATGGGTCTGTTGTTCTTTCAGTGAAAGACAACGGCAACGGTATTCCTGATGGCATAAAGGACAAGATCATGCAGCCGTTCTTTACGACGAAACCCACCGGTGAAGGGACGGGGCTGGGATTGTCGCTGAGCTACGACATCGTGGTGAAGGGACATGGGGGAAGGATTGATATAGATACGAAAGAGGGCCAATTTTCAATTTTCATTATTACATTACCCCTATCATGAATAAATTTTTATTGTTGATACTCCTTTTCTGCTTTTCGGCAGCTCACGGACAACAGGCAGATAGCGGAGATTTTAAGCTTGGACAGCTTCCTGCAAATGTTACAAATCAATGGAAATTCCATGCGGGTGACAATGCTGCCTGGGCAGGCACGGCCTTTAATGACCGCGACTGGTCGCATATCGATGCTTCGCGCGAGTATCATTTTTTGCCACAGGTGGCTAAGGCCCAGATCGGTTGGTTCCGGCTTACTTTGGACGTGTCGCCTGCACTGCGCGGAAAAGCCGTATCCCTGACCGTTAATCAATATGGCGCCGCTGAAATTTATTTCAACGGTGTGCTGATACGTACCATGGGGCGCGTGAGCGCCGATTTTGCAAAAGAACAAACCCACCGCTCTATCGCCGAGCCACTCACACTACAACTCACCAATGCGCCGAAACAATATGTCGCCATCAGGTATTCGTTCAACAGTTCAAACCTGGTTATCGGCTATGGCCGGTCGGTCATCCGGGCCTCGTTTAACCAGGTGGATAGTGCCTGGGATAATTTTTTTCTCCGGGTAGATTATTACACTACCCGTGCCTGGGTATCAGGAGGCTTTATGCTTCTGAGTATATTACAACTGGCGATCTTTTTATTTAATCGCGAACGCAAGGTAAATCTTTACCTTGCACTTTATGCATTGATGCAAATGATCACGCTGGCCGATGGGCTTTTGACCCCTATGGTGCACAGCAACGGCTGGTATAATTTTTTTGACCTTGCCATATTTAACGTAGCCGCACCGCTGGATTTTGTTTTCCTGATGATGATGACCTATGCTTTCTTTGGCTACAAAAGGGGGCGTTGGTTTATAGTGCTCTTAGCGTTGTCGTTGCCGGTCATTATTATTCAGTTCATGGCTGATAATGCTGCTAATGAACATGTACTTGCGATTTATAATATTGTAATATACCTGACAATTATAGGAGTTTCGGCACAGGCCATCTACGAAAAAAAGACAGGCTCCATATTTTTCCTGGCCGGCATTATTGTGTCCCTGATATTCTTCATACTCTTCAGTTTTGGTGACTACATCATACTCCAGCCTTATTTGGTGGTATCCTTCGAGGTCGCCCTGGCTTTTATAACACCAGCAATTGTCCTTTCGATCCTGTTGGCGCGGGAATTTGCTCATAACCTCATTTCGCTGCGCCTCAAGCTGGCGGAAGTAGAAAGTTTATCTGCCCGCAGTCTGCGGCAGGAACAGGAAAAACAGCAAATACTGGCTAACCAGAATATTGTACTGGAACAACAGGTAACCGAACGTACAGCCGAATTGAACCGATCGCTGATCAATTTAAAAGCAACCCAAACGCAATTGATCCAGTCGGAGAAAATGGCCTCGCTCGGCGAACTCACGGCGGGTATCGCTCACGAAATACAGAACCCCTTAAACTTCGTTAATAACTTTTCGGAGGTAAGCGTCGAACTCGTCGATGAAATGGATGAAGAACTGGATAAGGGCGATGTAACGGAAGCAAAAGCGATCTCGGGCGATATTAAAAATAACCTTGAAAAGATACGCCACCATGGCAAGCGCGCCGATGCCATAGTGAAGGGCATGTTGCAGCACAGCCGGATATCATCTGGCCAAAAAGAACCAACCGATCTGAATGCCCTTGCCGATGAATATTTACGGCTCGCTTATCACGGGCTGCGCGCAAAGGATAAAGATTTCAATGCTGATTTGGTGACCAATTTTGATAAAACGCTTCCTAAAGTAAACGTCATTCCACAAGACATGGGTCGTGTCTTGCTGAATTTGATTAACAATGCCTTTTATGCAACGCAGCAGAAAGCAAAAACAGCCGGGAATGATTATAAGCCGACGGTTGAGGTGAGCACTGCACAGCAAAATGGCTCAATTATAATTACTGTCAAAGACAACGGCAACGGTATTCCTGATGGCATAAAGGACAAGATCATGCAGCCGTTTTTTACCACCAAACCGACGGGTGAAGGAACGGGACTGGGCTTATCGCTAAGTTATGATATTGTGGTGAAGGGGCATGGGGGGAAGCTCAGCATAGAAAGCAAAACAGGCGAAGGTTCGGAATTTGTTATCTCAATTCCAATCTAATAAGGCTATGATACGACGTTTAAGGCTTTGCATCTTCTTTTTATTCCTATCCATAATCGCTTTTGGTCAAACCGGCGATGTTGTCAATAGTATCCGGCATGACTTATATACCGCCAGAGATGATACCAGCAAAATTAATGCGCAGATCAGGCTATGCTTACTATACAGGCTGGGAAATACAGATTCCGCCATTTACTATGGTCTTAAAGCGTTAAAAGCATCCGAAAAAATAAATTACCTGCGCGGCCAGATAGAAGCGCCCGGCTTTTTGGCCATCACTATGGAACAATTGGGTGATTTGCCACAGGCATTGGAGATGGCTTTTAAGGCATTACAAATAGCAAAGGAAAATAACTTAGAAAACTTGTCGACCGCTGCCCTTAACGCAATTGGCGAAACATACATTATATTAAAGGATTATCCCAAAGCTATATATTATTTCGAACAGCAAAAAGCCTTGGACCTAAAGTTTGAAAACGAAGAAAGCGCCGCATATGCCTTGTTTGATTTAGGGAATGCCTATAATGAAATGAATAAGTTGGATTCCGCATATTACTATGAACAAGAAGCTATAAAAAGCTTTGCAAAAATTGGACGAAAGGAACCGATCGTTTACAAAATATTAGGGGACGTAGCATTAAAAAAAGGCGATAAGAGAAGCGCATTGACTCAATATCAGCGATGCCTGCGGATAGCTATTGCGAATAATGAAAGCCGCGCAACAGCTTTTGCTTATAATAAAATTGCCGCTTTCTATAAAAATGAAAATCAGCCGGATTCGGCCATCTATTATGCAGATAAAGGACTGAGCGAATCCAAGGTTATCGGAAAAAAGCTAACAAGCATGGAAGCTGCTGAGCTGTTATCGGAATTGTATGAACAAAAAAATCCGAAAGAGGCCTTGCGGTATCTTAAAATGGCAAACTTTTATAGAGAAAGCCTTTTCGGGACCAACAATATAAATGCCATTCAGACCTTAATTTCGCAAGAAGAGAAGCATCAGAAAGAAATTGAAGCAAATAGGGCACGTTACCAAAACAGACTGAGGTTGTACGCATTATTCGCGGGCTTTGGAGTATTGCTTATGGTTGCCTTAATTCTCTATCGCAGTAACCGCCAAAAACAAAAGGCCAATAAAGTCCTGGAAAATACGCTCAAGGATCTCAAATCAACGCAAACCCAACTCATCCAGTCCGAAAAAATGGCCTCCCTGGGTGAGCTGACCGCCGGTATAGCTCATGAAATTCAAAACCCGCTTAATTTCGTCAATAACTTTTCAGATGTAAACACCGAACTTCTTGATGAGATGCAGGACGAGATAGCAAAAGGCGACCTTGAGGAAGTAAAGGCGATAGCTATTGATCTGAAAGAAAACGAAAAGAAGATAAACATGCACGGTAAACGTGCGGACGCCATAGTAAGAGGCATGCTGCAGCATAGTCGCACGTCATCGGGCCAGAAAGAGCCCACTGATCTGAATGCGCTTGCTGATGAATATTTGCGCCTGGCTTATCACGGACTGCGGGCAAAGGACAAGGAATTCAATGCAGAACTGATCACCCAATTTGATGACAAGCTCCCCAAGGTCAATGTCATTCCGCAAGACATCGGCCGTGTCTTACTAAATGTGATCAATAACGCCTT
>JAFDZK010000137.1 GCA_018267005.1 Bacteroidota bacterium | reverse complement strand
GAGGATAAACCAAAGGAAATACCGCAAATAAAATACCATGCACCGGTAAAAGAGGAAGAACCTGCGCCAGAGCCGAAAAAAGGACCTGTGGCCGCCGAATCAAAAAAGGAACCTGAGCGTAGCGAGCCAAAAAAAGAACACAAACAGGAGGAAGCTGAAACTGAAGCACCGGAAGAAAAGCCGATGACCATTAACCAGCGAATGTCGGCGCAACTGCATAAAACGCAAAACTATTCCGGTCAGGCGCACGGGCAGCCTGTTACCGATCTTAAACAAGCCATCAATCTGAACGATAAGCTGCTTTATATTAAAGACCTGTTCAACGGTTACAACCTGGCCTATGCCGAAGCTATCGACCTTTTGAACCGCTTTACCAGTTTTGACGAGGCCGATAAATTTCTGAAAAGCAATTACGCGGTAAAAAACAATTGGGACAGCAAACCTGCCACTACCGAAAAATTCTATTCCCTGTTGAAGCGCCGGTTCCCGGAGGTATAAAAATGAAATAGCCAGGCATAAACCCGGCTATTTCCCCATTAGTAGTAAGTTGAAAACAATTTTCAATTGCAATAATACGAATCAATTTTCAAATAAAGTGGAAAACTTTGTGTGATGGTTGTCATTAATTGCTGCCAAAGTTCATTTTAACATAATTTAACATTTTAAATCCGCTGGGCTAAAGTGATCGTGTTTTCTGAAATTCCGGTTCAGGCAAAAAGAAAATTAAATTTGCCTACAGGCGGCACTCATTGGCTTGCTATTTATCGTTATTTCATGAAAAGACTTCTTCTCATTTGTTTTATGATATCCGGCTTAACCGCCGACGCACAAAAAGCAACACACATTTTCGCATTAGGCGATTCCACTTTTTTGCTCGACGGCAAACCCCTGCAGATCATTTCCGGTGAAATGCATTGCTACCGGATACCGCGCGCATACTGGCGTGACCGTATCCGCAAGGCCAAAGCGATGGGACTGAACACCATCGGTACCTATATCTTCTGGAACATGCACGAGCCGACACCGGGCAAATACGATTTCACGGGCAATAGTGACATTGCCGAGTTTGTACGTATTGCCAGAGAGGAAGGTATGTGGGTGATCATGCGGCCGAGCCCTTACGCCTGTGCGGAATGGGAATTCGGCGGGTATCCGTGGTGGCTGCTGAAAGATAAAACACTGAAGGTGCGCAGTAAGGATCCGAAATTTTTGAAGGCCTACCACGATTACGTGATGGAGTTAGGCAAACAGCTCGACCCACTGCTGGTGACGCACGGCGGCAATATCCTGATGGTTCAGATAGAAAATGAATATGGCTCGTACAGCAACGATAAGGCGTATTTAGACATCAACCGCAAGATATTCCGCGAGGCTGGTTTCGATTGCACCTTATTTACTTGCGACGGGCCGTCGCAGTTGCCTAATGGTTATCTTCCCGGTTACCTGCCTGCTGTAAACGGTTTGGATAACCCGAAAGCGGTAAAGAAACTGATCAATAAGTACCACGACGGCAAAGGTCCCTATTATATCGCCGAATGGTACCCCGGCTGGTTCGACAGTTGGGGTTATCCGCATAATACCAGCAACCTGGACGAGGATGCCGCCAAGCTGGATACCGTGCTGGCAAATGGCATTTCTATCAACCTTTACATGTTTCACGGTGGCACGACGCGCAGCTTTATGAACGGCGCCAACATGAGCCGCCGCGACCCATATTCGCCGCAAACATCGAGCTACGACTATGATGCTCCGCTTGACGAGGCGGGCAACCCTACACCGAAATATTACAAGTTCCGCGAGATCATCCAAAAACACCTGCCGCCGGGTGAAAAGCTGCCGCCTGTACCGGCGAGTAATGAGACTATAAGTATTAAAGATATTAAGCTCACACAATGGGCTCCATTATTCAGCAACCTTCCGCAGCCGGTGGTTTCAGACAAGCCGTTGTGCTTTGAAGATTTGAACCAGGGTTACGGGTTTGTGCTGTATCGTACCAAGCTGAAGAATGCAACAAGTGGCTTGCTAAAAATCAACGAAATGCGTGATTTCTCTACCGTGTATGTTAACGGCAAAAGAGTGGCGATTCTTGACCGGCATTTCAAACAGGATTCAGTTCAACTGGACGATGTGCCTGCGGACGCAACATTGGACATTTTGGTTGAAAATAACGGGCGCATCAATTACGGTCCCTTCCTGACCGATAATCGGCAGGGCATTACGGAAAAGGTAACCCTAAGCGGAAATGAGTTGACCGGCTGGCGAATGTATAAACTACCGTTTAGCACCGTACCAAACTTTAAAGTGAAACAAAGCAAAGCTGATGGGCACGCACCTGTCGTTGAAACTGGAACATTCACCCTTTCCAAAACCGCCGACACTTATTTGGACATGAGCCAGTTCGGCAAAGGCTTCGTTTTCCTGAACGGACACAACCTGGGCAAATACTGGTATATAGGTCCGCAACAAACACTGTATGTGCCGAAGTCGTGGCTGAAAGTGGGGCAGAACGAGATCGTGGTATTTGATGAGTTAAACGGCGTTCATACCAGTATTAGCGCGATAGACAAGCCGATATTGAATACGGTGGTGAAGGAAACTAATTAAAAAGGTTGGCAGCTAAAGCTCTCGGAGCATAGTCGACAGGCCTTTACGTACACACTTCGACGGGCTCAGTGTGACACCTCTTTTAAACTTCACCTAAATAAACCTCGGTATTATATTTGAACACCACCTTCCCGTGCTTTTGATACGTATCAAAAAGCTCGCTCAAATGCGCTTTAAAGGTCTTGCCCGCATCGGTTTCTTCCGCGGGGACATAAGACGAGCTGAATGCCCGGCCGGCTAATTGTTCGAAATCAAAAACCTGCTGGTTATGGAATTTGGTGAGCGTGTATTGCCCATCGGCGAAGAACCGCATAAAATCGGTTTCTGTAAGATTTTGGTGATTGACCCGTTCATAATCGCCACCGCTCAGCGATTTCAGTAGTAGTTCGTAAGCTATCGCGAAAGCATCGGCTTCAATATCGCGGTTATTCCAGATGAGTGCCACATGCCCGCCCGGTTTTAGTATTCTTTGGAACTCGGCTTTGGTTGCTGGCATATTGAACCAGTGGAAGGCCTGGGCACAAACTACCAGATCGACACTGCCATGTTTCAGGCCGGTTGCTTCGGCGGTACCGTTTTTGGAATGGTAACTGGGAAAGTGTTTTAACTGCCGGTCGGCCTCGTGGCGCATGGCATCGTTGGGCTCAACGGCGTAAACTGTAAAATTCCGTTCGAGAAGCAATTTGGTGAAGATACCCGTTCCCGCGCCTACGTCGGCAATAACGGAGCCCGCCTGTAAATGGCATTCTTTTTCAAGATAGCCGATAACTTCCGGCGGATAACCCGGCCGGTATTTGACGTAATTATCTACTCTATTGGAAAAGCGCTTGGTGGGGTCAGTCGGCATGCACTAAGTAATGGGTTGTTCTAAAATTTGATATCAGGCGGTACTCTAAATACTAATAAAGAACGATGCCTCGAACACGTGCCCGCATTTCAAATGCTGTATACCTTCCTTCTTGCGAATATCCACGTGTTTATCAACGCTATCGGCGTAACCCAGCCAGGGTTCGATGCAAACAAAGTCAGCGCCTGGTTTTGCCCATATGCCTAACTCATGAAAATGCGGGAATTCGACCGAAATGGCCCGGTCATGCTTGTCGCTTTTGATCGTTACCTCGCGCGAGCGTAGTTTTTTGAAGACAAGGGCGTCGTGGTTGAACATGTCGCGCGTCAGGTGCAATTTTTTGCCATCCATTTTCACCGGTGCAGTTTCGCCGTTAAAAAGACCCTCCGGCGACAACAGGCAGGTTTCCAGCTTTTCTTCGGTCTCAAACTCAATATAGTAATCTTCGTAGCTTTCACCAGTATGGAACGGGACATTAAAGCCAGGATGGCCGCCAAGGGAAAAATAGATCGTGTCTTGCTCCAGGTTGATCACTTTGTAAGTTACCCGCAGCGCGTTATCGATCAGGTCGTAATGGATCTGGTATTCGAATTTATACGGATACGATTGCAGCGTATGATCGGAATAAGGCAGCGAAAATTTGGCTGACACCTCGTCGAATTCCGCCACCAGCAGCTCGCTTTTTCGGATAAAGCCATGGCGTTCAAGCGTATATTTCTTGCCGTCCACAAGCAATTCGTTATCTATTAACTGCCCTACAACGGGAAACAGGTTAGGCGCATGCCACGGCCAAATGTTCGGATCCCCCTGCCACAGGTGTTCGGTACCTGAAACTTTGTTGTAAAAAGAGGTCATTTCGCCTCCCTGGTTGCGGATATTGACTTTCAGAAAATCGTTTTCAATAGTGATCATAGGCATAATGATTTAACGCGAATTTCACTAATTAACACGAATTCTACTAATAAGTGTTTTACTCAGTCATCATCATCCTTCTTTTTCTTTTCCAGGAACACGAATGCGCTGTGTTTTGGCGCGGGCATTACCGAATTTTCACCCTTCACATATTTCCAGATCACCTCGTTTAGCTCCAGGTCGGGCACGGCGTCTTCTTTAGCTAAATTAAATGACGCCGATTTCCTGCTGCTTGCATTATCGGCCACATTGCGCTGGTCGAGGTTTACCTGCGCGGCTTTTGCCTCGTATGGAGCCAGATCGGGTTTGTTGGTAAAGCATTCGTACATGGGTTTTGCGGCTGCGTCGTACTGGCTCATCGGGGGCAGGCCCAGGAGCAGCTCGATGGTGCGCAGCATACCCGACGTTGAATACATTTCGTGTATTACCGCATTCCTTTTCACATAAGGACCGATGATAAATGCCGGCGAACGGTGCGCATCGATATGATCGGGGCCGTTCTGTGCGTCATCTTCCAAAATAAATACGACCGATTCCTTCCATACCGGGCTGTGCGACAGGTGCTCGACGAATTTCCCAACCGCGAGGTCGTTGTCCGCAACGGCGGCTATCGGCGAAAAAGAGCCTTTATGCTGACCGCTGGTATGGTCGTTTGATATCCTCACGCTGTTAAACCGTGGCAGGGCATTTTTAGCTACTAATGAATCGAAATCATTAGCCCAAACCGATTCCCTGGTCGTGTCTTTGATGTCAAGGTCGAAGCCGGGCGCTTTTTTACAATAATGTCCTTCCAGCACCTTGATGTTGGGTTTATAATCATCAGCAAACTCGCCATAGGTGCGGTAGCTGATGCCGGCACGTTTGCAAAAATTCCAGATATACCCGTCACGCGGATCGGATGCCGGTCTTGTCCCTTCCGAGTCGTAATTTCCTCCACGACCTCCATAGCTGGTGGGCCAGGTTTTTTCAATAAAGTCCGTCGCGTAAGCGGCGGTGCTCCATTGGTGTCCATCGGCGCTTACTTCCGCGTCGACATAAAAATTATCCAGCAAAACGAAGTTATTCGCTAATGCATGTTCGTTTGGAGTCACGTGCTGGCCGAAAATGCATAGCGAGGGATCTCCGTCACCCTGAGCCATATCGCCTAAAACCTGGTCGTAAGTGCGATTTTCCTTGATGATATAGAATACGTATTTGATAGGCGACTTTTCGCCAGCTTTGCGCGGGATCGGGTTGCCGGTCACGCCATCGGCCAATGCAGTTTTTTTAGGAGTGAACGGCGTATTGGCGTAAACTTCCCGGGTGTAAGTCTTTAATTGTTCAGCCGACGGAGTCTTAATAAACGATAGCGTGCCTTTAAATAATCCGCCAATATACTGTTCCTTGCCATGCGCGCCTTTCTGATAGCCGCTGTTGTCGGCTTTTTTCACTGGCTGCGGACCAAGCGGGTTAGCCAGGGACGTAAATCCTTTTCCATTGGATACGATGATCGTGTTGCCCAGTGTTTTAACATTGGTTGGGTACCAGCCCACGGGAATAAATCCTAAACTCCGACTACTGCCGGGTTTGCTCACATCGAATACAGCGAGGCAATTGTTATCGGCATTTGCAATATAAAGCGTCTTTTCATCGGACGACAAGGCAAGTCCGTTAGTTGTCGAGCCGGTAAGCCGGGTAGGATAGAGGCTTGTAGAAAGTGTTTCAACCACGTTGTCAGTCGCCGTATTGATCACCGAAACCGAATTGTCATTGGCATTGGCGACATACAATAACGTGCCTTTCTTATTTAACAGCAGTTCATTCGGGTGGCTGCCGGTTCTGATGTTTTTTGCCAGGCTGCCGGTAACGGTATTGTAAACCGATATGCCCTCTCCGCCCCAGACAGAAATGTAAAGCAGCTTTTCGTCGGGTGAAAGGATACAGGCGTAGGCTTCGGCCGGCAGCTTGACCTTTTTAATCACTGATTTTTTCTGCGGATCAACCACGTAAAGCGCACTATCCTCTTTGGTTACTGTATACAGGCGGGTGTTCGCTTTATTTACCGCGATGCCAGTTGAGCAAACCTTATTTTTAGGCCACGAGTGCGGCGCCAGTTTAATGGTATCTGCCGTTCCTAATTTAGTGCCTTCGATACGATAAGCCAGTATGCGATTATCATTGCCGCCGCCTGCGTATAGTGTTTTTTCATCATGGCTGAACGCCAGACCGTACCACGATTTGCTGATGATCTTTTCGTCCAGCAGCTTTTCATTCCTTGGGTCGATAAGTTGTATAGACTGCGTACTCTCTCCATTGTTCGTAACCGCCAGCAGCTTGCCCGAGGGCGATATTTGAATGTTCAGCGGCAGGTCGCCTAATTGCAGCCAGGTACCAGCCGGGCTAAGTTTCCAGCCGTTGGGTAATAGTACTTGTCCTGTTTTATGAATTTTACCGGGAAGCTGGGCCGAAACCTGCAAAGCGAAAAGCGATGAAGCGAGGCAGCAAAGAAGTTTTATTTTCATGGTTATTGGCAAATGGATGACCAAAGTTAACGATTGCCCGCGAGTCAGAAAGCCGGTTAACAAAAACTTAATAGAAGCGGTTTTTTGGCGAGTTACTCTTTTATTTCACCGGAAAGCATTAGCATTTTTCGCTCAAGTTCAGCAGAAATATGAAAATTCGTGTTCCTTACCTTTTCGATGACAGGTTTGATACTTTGTAAATGACCACTCAATTTAGCGTCGACCAGGATACCCATAGTTCCTGTATGTTTTAGATTGAGGCTTTTGGCCAACCTTCTTGCCTTTTTATCGTCTAAAATCAAAAGCGCATTACTCTCTTCTAAAGCCAGGGCGATAGCGCTTGCCTCACCTTTGTCAACCGACGCGGTGACAATATTTTGAGTAATTTTATTGGAAGCGTCCTTTACAGTAACCCATGCCGGCATTTCTTGACCGAATTCCTTTTTTATCTCAGAAATGATGAATATCTCTCCGAATAACTTTCTTAAAATGTCGAATTCCTGGATTTTATAAAGCAGGATCAGGCAACTGGTATCAGCTATGATAATTTTTTGTATTAGCGATGTCGTCGTCTAAGTCATCCGCAGGATAATTGAAAACGGAAACTCCATACTTTGAAAGCAATTCCATGAACGTCGCTTTGGTGTAGCCCGCAAGCTCGGCAGCCTGTCCGAGCGAGAGCTTTCCCATTTCGTACAACTGCGCAGCAAGAGCTGTTGAAGCTTCCTGTTCAGACAGATCAATATTATCCGGTAGATGTATTTGCAGCGTTCGCATATTTAAAGTTACGATTAATATAGCTATCTCAAAAGTTCCGGCCTGATCTTATCCGTAAATTCCCTGGCGAACTTATTTAGCTTGGGCTGTATCACAAAGGCGCAGTATGATTTATTCGGGTTGTCCTGGTAGTAATTCTGGTGGTAATCCTCGGCTTTGTAAAATTCCGAAGCCGGCGTTACCTCTGTTACTATCGCTTTACTATACACCTTTTCATCCGTCAGCCTTTTGATCATCGCTTCGGCTTTTTGCTTTTGGTCATCGGTGTAGTAAAATATAGCCGAACGGTATTGCGTGCCTACGTCGTTTCCCTGCCTGTTGAGCGTCGTCGGGTCATGGGTTTTAAAGAATACCAGCAGAAGCTCGTCGAACGATATTTCATCCTCGTCATATTCAATGTGCAGCACTTCGGCATGTCCCGTGTCGCCGTTGCAAACCTCCATATAGGTGGGATTTTTAGTATGCCCGCCCATATAGCCGGAAGCGACCGATTTAACCCCTTTAAGCGTCTGAAAAATAGCTTCGGTGCACCAAAAGCAGCCGTTGCCGAATGTAATTTGTTGTATGTTCATGTTATTTATAAAAACTAATATAGCACCTCATCGGTTTTTTGCGTACGCAGGTTGAACAATATGTCAATTTAATTACTAAGTTTATTCGCTGAAAACAGTCCTGCTGATACATGAGACTTTTGGTATTTATCCTGAGGACGGCCCTGGCCTTATTTTTTCTGCTCTATGGTATCGATTTTTTTTACCATATCAGGTATCTTCCGCCCATAGTGCTGAGCAACAAAAAGGATAATGCCTATTACAAAGCCCTACTTGACACCGGCTACATGCTGCAGGCGGTGTATGGTACGCAGATCGCCTGTGGTTTTTTCCTGCTTATCGATTGCTGGGCGCCGTTATTTCTGCTGATATTGCTGCCGATCACCATCAATATTTTTCTCTTCCTTTTCTTTTTTGACGACGACATCCTGTGGTTGGGTTATACGTTACTTGCCTACAACCTGCTGCTGATGCTCATTTACCGTAAGGCCTACAACTACCTGTTTAACCGCCGGGGCCGGTTTGCCAGCTTCCGTACGTTCATCAGTTTAAATGGGTAGCGCCGGCTTGATGTTTTAATAAACATTAGTATTTTAGTGTCGATTGTACATTTATAAATATTAACTACGCTCTGCCATGCTCATTTACCGACCGGCTGTTTTGTTACCCAAAGCATTTTTGTTATCCCTTGTATTTGTTTGGTTCCTGTCCGTCAGTGCCTTAGGGCAGGATAGGACCCGAGCCGATTTTGACAACGGTTGGCGTTTCCACCTGGGCGATGTGCGCGGAGCGGAAGCGCCGTCTTTCAGAGATAAGGCCTGGCGGACGCTCAATTTGCCGCACGATTGGAGCATCGAGGGTAAATTCAGTAAAAATAACCCCGCAACCCCCGAGGGCGGTGCTTTACCGGGCGGCATAGGCTGGTATCGTAAGATTTTTAAGTTACCCGCATCGGCCAGGAACAAGAAGGTTTATGTAGATTTTGATGGCGTTTACCAGAAAAGCACCGTTTGGATCAACGGGCATGAGCTGGGTTTCAGGCCGAACGGCTATATCTCCTTTGAATATGACCTGACACCTTACCTGCACTTTGGCGGCAAAAATGAGCTATCAGTTAAAGTGGATAATTCGGTTCAGCCTAATTCAAGATGGTATTCAGGTTCGGGGATTTACAGGAATGTGTGGTTAGTGACGACAAATAAACTGGCAGTCGACCATTGGGGTACCTACGTGACTACGACCGATGTAAGTAGTAAATCGGCGACGGTTGACCTGAAAGTTTCCGTCAGAAACGATAACCAAAACAGGAAAGCAGGCAAAGCTTTCAAAATACAAAGCACTATTTACGACGCCGCCGGAAAGACTGTCGCGCATTCAGACGCCAATGCGACCATCAGTTCGGATCTGGGGGCTGCCGAGACGTTCACCCAGAAAATGGAGGTTAAAAATCCGGTATTGTGGTCGGTTAACAGGCCGTATTTGTATAGGATCGTTACCCGCATTGTAGACGGAGACAAAGTGACCGATGAATATACTACGCCTTTAGGCATTCGTTATTTCGAATTCGACGCCGATAAAGGTTTCTCGCTTAACGGCAAGCATATGAAAATATTGGGCGTATGCGATCACCACGATTTGGGCAGCCTTGGAGCGGCCGTAAATTATCGCGCTTTGCAGCGCCAACTGGAGATGCTGAAGGAAATGGGCTGTAATGGCATACGCACTTCGCACAATCCGCCGGCACCTGAATTGCTCGACCTGGCCGATAAGATGGGCTTCCTTGTAATGGATGAGGCCTTTGATTGCTGGGAGAAGGGGAAAGTGAAATACGATTACCACCTGTACTTTAAAGAATGGCACAAACGTGACCTGGAGGACCAGGTGCTGCGCGACCGTAACCACCCCAGCGTTATCATCTGGAGTATCGGCAACGAGATACCGCAGCAGGGTGATACAGCCGCTCTGCGTATAGCGCCGGAACTGGCTGAAATTGTGCACAGCCTGGACAAAACGAGGCCCATTACCGCAGCCAACGACCGGCCTGACACCAGCAACAAGATCATTAAATCCGGTGCGCTGGACCTGATCGGGTACAATTACCATGAGTTCAGCTATGCCACATTCCACGACCGTTATCCTGGCGAGAAATTCATAGCTACAGAAACCACTTCGGGCCTGGAGACGCGCGGTCACTATGATATGCCTTCGGATAGCATCCGCATCTGGCCCAACAGGTGGGATAAGCCTTTTACCGATGGCAATAAGGATTATACCTGTTCCGCTTATGATAATGTAAGACCGGCCTGGGGATCGACCCACGAAGCGACATGGAAGGTGATGAAGAAATACGATTTCCTGTCGGGTATGTTCATCTGGACCGGCTGGGATTATTTAGGCGAACCAACGCCATACAGCTGGCCGGCGCGCAGCTCGTATTTCGGCATCATCGATATGGCGGGTTTCCCGAAAGATATCTATTATATGTACCAGAGCGAATGGACAAATAGGACGGTGCTGCACATATTGCCTCACTGGAACTGGACCCCTGGCAAAACCATCGACGTGTGGGCGTTTTACAACCATGCCGACGAAGCAGAGCTTTTCCTGAACGGGAAATCGATGGGTGTTAAAAAGAAAAACGGCGACGACCTGCATGTGATGTGGCGTATTAAATACGAGCCGGGGACCTTAAAAGCCGTTTCGCGCAAGAATGGCAAAATAGTAAAAACTGAAGTAATCCGTACAGCTGGTAAAGCTGCAAGCATCGAGCTTATTGCCGATCGTAAAAACATCAAAGCCGATGGGAAAGACTTGTCGTTTATTACGGTGAAGGTTCTGGATAAGAATGGTAATAGGGTGCCGACTGCCGATAACCTGGTAAAATTTAAGCTGAGCGGCAATGGCTTTATTGCCGGAGTGGACAATGGCTGCGAAACGGATCACACTTCCTTTAAGGCCAGTCAGAAGAATGCGTTTAATGGCCTGGCGCTGGCTATCCTGCAGTCAAACGGGAAGGCGGGTAATATTACGCTGACTGCCACGTCAGCCGGGTTAAAAGATGCCACGATA
>JAFDZK010000136.1 GCA_018267005.1 Bacteroidota bacterium | reverse complement strand
GGCTATTGGATTACCGTAAACTATCGCGAGGCTTACGGTATCTATGCTTGTAACGGCATTCTTTTCAACCACGAAAGCCCGCTGCGCGGCGAAACCTTTGTAACTCGGAAAATAACCCGTGCTGTGGCAAAAATCGCGATGGGCCTGCAAAATGCGCTATTCCTTGGTAACCTGGATGCGCAGCGCGACTGGGGACATGCTAAGGATTACGTAGAGGCAATGTACCTGATATTACAGCAGGAGACGCCTGATGACTATGTAATTGCTACGGGCGTTACCACCCGAGTACGTGAATTTGTGCGGATGGCATTTGCCGAAGTTGGTGTCGAGGTCGAATTCCGCGGCGAAGGAATAGATGAGAAAGGGTACGTGGTTTCATGCTCAAATCCAGACTACCAGTTGGAAACAGGGAAAGAAGTAGTAGCGGTTGATCCGAAATACTTCCGTCCTACCGAGGTTGATCTGCTAATTGGCGACCCGACCAAATCGAATCAAAAATTAGGCTGGAAACCTAAATACGACCTGGCTATGCTGGTTAGCGAAATGGTCGCCGCAGACGTTGAACACTTCAGAAAAGAGAAGCTTTTGAAAGACTACGGCTATGTCATAAAGAACCAGTTCGAATAGACTTACCAAAACTCAATAAAATCGTCCTTTTCAAAAGGTAACCCAATCGGTTCTGCTTGAAAAGGATTTTTTATTGCCCTTTTCGGCACATTCACTCTTGCGAATACGGAAAGTTGCAAAATGGACAACCCTCATGTTTGAACACAACTTCGCTTGAAGTCGGGCTCAAAATGAGGGTTTAAAACTCTTTTTGGTTGGTTTATATCAATAAGCGTTTTTATCGCCTGCGATCGATTTCCAAACGGTAAGCATAACGATTTTCAGGTCGAGCAGGAAAGTCCAGTTCTCCAGGTACCACACGTCGGCCTCAACGCGCTCCAGCATTGCTTCGGTTGTTTTGGTTTCGCCGCGCAGTCCGTTGATCTGCGCCCAACCTGTAATGCCCGGCTTCATAAAGTGACGAACCATAAACTGATCGATCAATTGTGAATATTGCTCCGTATGGCTCAGCATGTGCGGCCGCGGTCCCACCACCGACATATTGCCGATAAGCACATTGATAAATTGCGGTAACTCATCGAGACTTGTTTTACGCAGGAATGTACCCACCTTGGTAATACGCGGATCGCGCAATGTTGCCTGGATATGCTCTTTATCTTTATTGATGCGCATGCTTCTGAATTTATAACATTTAAAAGCATGATTATCGCGGCCTGAACGCATTTGCGTAAAAAATATCGGGCCTTTTGACTCTAATTTGATCAGGATAGCTAATATCGGGAACAACCAGCTCAGAACAAATATGATAACCATCAGTGAGAATACAATATCAAAAGCACGCTTCAGAGCACGGTTTAATATATTCTCCAGGGGTTCTGCCCTAACCGAAAGGATCGGAATATTACCTAAATTTTGCAAGTATGAGGTATTCTTAAAATATTCGTGATATTCCGGTACAATTTTGAACCTGATCAGGTTTTTGTCAGAATCGGACATCAGTCGTTCGATAGTTTTATGTTCTGAATAAGGCAGCGCACAAAATATTTCGTCCACATTGTTTTTCAGCACATAATCCATACAAAGGCTGGTATTGCCGAGATAAAGGTGCTTTGGCTGTACCTTTGAAGGCTCATCATCAAAGAAGCCAAGCATTTCATATCCTTTTAGCACTTTATTGTTGAATTGATTGTACAATTCGGTGCCGGCACGGCTCGCGCCGACTATAATAGCCTTTCTCGAATTGCTTAGCAATACGCGGTCGCTTTTCCTGATCGCAAAAAACACCACTTTCCATGCGCCGAGAAGTATACCGAACAGCGACATTGAATAAAATAAGTATTCTTTCGTAATAAAGTAGGTCTTAGTTCCAATTACCAACAGAATAATGGTGCAGATAAGCGCCAGGTACAAAAGATAGGTCCTTATAGAATTCTGATATACTTTCAGATCAATATCCGATACGGAATTATATAAGCTGGTAATATTAGATGATAAAAGCCACAGCAGGTTGAACACTAATACAACCGGCAGGTAGTTTTTATTATTCATCCATGGTATAAGAGAATTGTCTAATAAGTTGTAGATTGTTATTAACGAAATGTTAAGCAGCACGTAGTCTGCCGTAAGGTTGATCGCGTTATAAAATTGTTTGTACCTGTGTACCATAAGTTTTATAGGTTATGTGATTATTGGTATGCAATAACTATGCTTTAAAATTTCAATAGCAGTGTAAAGCACCCAATTCTCGCATTTCAGGTAGTACCACGCATACTGATTGCGTAAAATCCCTTATATTTTTCAATAAAAGCTCATTTTCTTCGTCACTGACATTATAAATCCACTTAAAGTTGTGGGTAAGAAACTCCCCATCTGTGAAAAAATTTGTACATGGAAAATGGTCCTTTTGGATTATTGACATGGATAGCGTTTTTACTTTAATTAACCTCTATTTTAATATACGGAAACAGAAGGTTTATGTTTGTTCTTAACATAAAATTAATCCGGGGCGCAAACAAAAAAACCCGGCTAAATTTATGAGCCGGGTTTAATTTATAAGCAAGTTTTTTTTACTTGCTCAAAGTATCGATCAATTGTTTGGATTGTTTGATATTGCCTCGCGATGAAGCACCAAAAAGAATAGATTCAACGCCATCAAGTCCGCACACGTACTCCAACGCTTCACGCGGTGGAAGCGCGCCGGCAGCAAACACCTGCATCGCTATAAGTCTGCATCGTTTCTGTGCAATTACCTTTTCATATTCGGCTATGCTGCCAGACACCCTGAAACCTACCTTATTGATGGAAGCACAGACAATGGGATTTTTAATTCCTGCGTTTTCAAGCGTATCGAGCAATAAAGGCAAATTCATGGTTATAAAGCCAGGCTCTGCATTATGCTTCTTTTTTATATGCTCGTAGAAACCTACCAGGAAATCGGTCATGCCGAGTCCGAGTAACAGGTCTGTAATTACATTCTGAATAAACACTACAGGTGTATTGATCCCTTTAAACATTTTAAGTTCAGCATCGATCAGCAGTTCCATCATCGACACGAAATCTTTTTTAACGAACGCTACCCCACCCCTGGCGACGGCGCTAAACAAGTTGCCCGGCACGTATTGCTTAATCGTGCCCATAATGCCCAGTTCGGTTACCGCATTGGCATATTTATGCGCATAGGGCATACAAGGATATATCTTGAAGTCCTGGTATTTGGCCGGGTTCTCACGGATGATCCTGCAGATGTCAGCTATCCTGTCGTGGGTAGTACACATGAAGGTCTTTATGCCTTCGTCAATGGCAATATCAAGCACATCCATGATAGCTTTATTGTCCTTGAACCTGATCGCCTGTGCGCGTGATTTTTCGTCGGAGGCATGATTAACCCCGAAAAATTGATTATCTCCAAAAATTACTCTTTCCATGGGTTAGCGGTTGTCTTGTAACAGTAAGGCAATAAGCTCATCGGTATCAGTTGCACTGGCAAATGAGCTGATGTTAGTTGATTGCTTGTTTTTTACGCAATCTATAAAATGATCTATCTGGGCAGTATATTCTTCGCCCCGCAGGTTAAATTTCACCATCGGCGTTAGCTCGGTAATGTATTTTGTCGTCCAGCCTTTTTCCAGTCCCATCGCCTTATTGTCTTCTCTTAAATAGATCTTAAGTTCGGTGGCATCAACTATGATCTTGCCTTTTTTGCCAAGCACAGTTATTTGCGTACTCATTTTGCGATAAGTATCGTCGCTCCAGTTTACAGACAAAATACCGCTGAGTCCGCTTTGAAGCGTAACACTCGAGTATACCGCGTCTTCCACATCGGCCGAAAAAATATTTTTCAGTTGCGTACCGCTTACCTTAACAGGTTTCCCCAGTATAAAATTGATCAGATCGATGGTATGAGAAGCATAGTCGTATAAACATCCTCCTCCCTGCCCTTTTTCGGAGCGCCAGGTGCCCCCTTTTTCTTTTAAAACCACCGGTCCGTACGATTCACCAAGGAAATGGTAGATGTCGCCCAGGATATTCGTTTTTAATAGCTTTTTTGCTTCATTAAAGGTTCCGATAAAGCGATTATGATAGCCCACCTGGTTTACCAGTTTCAAGTCTTCGGCCTGTTTTGCCAGCAATTTACCTTCGCTGGGCACCAGCGAGAACGGCTTTTCGCAAAACACACTGACATTATTTTTCAGCGCATACGAAACCATGTCCGCGTGGTATTTGGTTGGCGATGCGATGACGATGCAATCCAGTTTCATGGTATCGATCATCTTCTGGTAATCACTAAAGAACTCAAATTTGGTATGGCGTTTAAATACGTCATTCAAAAGCGATGACGTATCGCACACAGCTACCAAGTCGACATCGGGGTGCGCCCCTAAAATGGCACAATGGGATATACCCATTTTGCCTAAACCAATTATTGCGGCTCTGACCATTTATATTTTTTTTAGTTTGAAAAACACAAGTAAGAAGTCTCTGACAAACAACATTTGGTTGCCAGTATTACGTTTGAAAATTTCGGGTCTTAGAAAAATCCTTACTAACCATTCCAGGCGGAGTTTTACCCATATTTTGGCGGGTCTTTTACTGTTGCCGGCATACCAGTCGAACACGTTACCGATAGTAGATATGACGGGAACATTCAGGTAATCCTTATTTTCAAAGGCCCATTTTTCCTGTTTGGGTGCGGTCAAACCCACAAACAACACATCGGGTGCAAAATCATTGATAGCTTTTCGAGCAGCTACATTATCTTCATCGGTAAATTCAGGTTTAAAAGGCGGTGAATAATACCCGACAGTTACATTGGGATATTCCACTGCCAAGCGATCCTTTATCTTTTGCAAGGTCTTTTCGGTTGAGCCGAAAAAGAAACATTTGCCCGATTTCTGATTCACCTGGTCGATAAAATAGTCGAAGCAATCCTGCCCTGCTACCTTTTTTATATTCTTTCCGTTCAGAAAAACGGATGCAAAGGCTACGCCTATTCCGTCCAATACCAAAAGGTCGCTGCCTTTGAGGGCCTTTTCAAAACGTTTATCGTTTAAGGCCACGCCATACGAATTAGGACTAAAAGTATTGATCAGCGTTTTTTGCGAATAATTGACTTCACTTAATTTCCCGCAAAACACATTATATCCCATCACGGGCAGATATTTATCAGTGATCATTATTATATATGGTATTATTAAAGTACAAAAATGCAGCTAATTCTTGCCCACCATTAACCCGCTCGTTATACGCAAAAACACCAATTTGGTTGACAAATTGTTTTTCTAATACTTTGTATAAAACTTTGAGAAAATTCAAACAATATCTATTAAGTTTAAATTAAAAAAAACCGATGCTGAGAGTAACTCACAACCCGGCCACAATGTTTTTTTCGGCCGGCCAAATATAGGCAAATCCCGTTCCGGTTATTTTTATTGTGAAAAAACTTAACGTTTATTTAACCGCCAGCCTTTAGAAAGCCCATCCAGGCGAGTATGGTTTTCTCATCAAAATGATCGGTGAGCCTACCTTCAGAGTTAAGGTCCGGGTGCAGCATTATCTCGGTTGTTTTGTTGGTCTTGCCCTTTCCTTGATTACGGTTGATATACCTGTCAGGCGTTTCAAAGTAATCAGAATAGCCAATGCCTTCCCTTTTCAAAATTCCGTTCAGGTATTTTCTGTAAAAATAATTCAGGTAGCTTCCTTCAAAATAAGTCTGTGCTAATCGCAATTTCAAATTATGTCTCTTTGCAGCTTCGATGAAAAGTTGATAAAAAGCAGGTAAAGTGTGAAGATGACAATGCGAATCAATATGCGTTAGTTTCACTTTTGACGATAGCGCTTTATCGATTTGCGCGCTTATTTCTTTCATAAAAGAAGCTTTTTCGCCGGAATTCAGAAAATTGAATTTCTTATTAGTTTTACTAAAATCAAAACTGCCATCGCCTTTCAAAAAATTTATTTCTTTAAAGTCAGTCAGGGGCTTGCCTTCTGCCAGATTAATGTGCACTCCAACACTCACAATAGTAGAAAATTGGTGAATTATTTCCACAGCTTCCTCATAATGTGAGGTGTTGACCATGAGTGAAGAACTGTTTACCAGTCCTTGCTCATAACAATGTAGAATGGCTTTGTTCACTGATGAGGCAGACCCGAAATCATCCGCATTGGCAATTGCATTCGAAGGTATTAGCATAAATTTCTAGACCGGTTGGTAATTAAGCGGTGTCCATAGCCGGGGTTGCATGGAACAATAACTAATATTTAATTATGTTTAACTTCTAGCAAAAAAAGGATTTTTGATTGAAAATGAAAATATTTAAAAATATCGGTTAAATACAATGTAATATAAAAAAATGATTAATATCATAAAAAAGCACAAGCGCTTTTAATAATTTGTTCAACGGGTAACTGAAACAATAGTTATCGTCGTAACGTTATAAGGGCGCTGCAATTTGTTTTTTTAACGCAAAATTTTTAGTTTTTTTAGTGAGAAGAAAAGTTTGGCAAGCATTATGCATACAGTGGTGTTAAAAAAATATGAAAACATCCTTAGCAAATAAATGTTTAAGCCGGGGAGAGCTTAATTTTTATTACCTTCGGGGTAATAAAACAAATCTTTAGTTATCAAGTTGAAGAATTGGAAAAATGCTTGACGGGATAGTTAAATAAATGTTAACTGTAATTTAACCCGAATTAATTTGCTTTTGGAATTTTGGTAGTTGTTGAAGACGGGCGGGCTTGGGTAGAAAAATAATTTAAAATCCTTTTAAAACACTAAAAGAGCACTCTTATGAAACTAAAACCATACGCTGTACTTTTCGCATCTGTAATTTTACTTTGTTCCTCATGCACCGCATACAAGGACGTGCCCTACCTCCAGGACCTTAATCAAAACACCATCACTAAGGAAGAGATCAACAATTACTCGCCGCTTGTAATAGAGCCCGGAGATATTTTGGGTATTCATGAGAGCAGCTTAAATCCCGAGGCTGATGCGGTGTTTAACAATAATTTGAACAGGATAAACGGCGATAATATAGATCGCACTCCACAGAATGCGGTAATCGGTTTCCTTGTCGATGCCAAAGGGAATATAAGGTTACCATACATTGGTGAAATGAAGGTCGCCGGATATAATACCACGGAACTCACTGATATATTGCAAACCAAATTACAGACATATCTAAGCAAGCCTATCGTTAACATCCGGGTTTTGAACTTTAAGGTATCCGTTATTGGTGACGTGGCCCGGCCGGACGTGTATACCATTACTAATGAAAGGGTAACCATACCGGAAGCTCTGGCGCTTGCAGGTGACCTGAATGTTACAGCGATACGTAACAACATTATACTGATCAGGGAGATCGACGGGAAGCGCGAGTTTATACCGATCGACATGACATCAAAAAAATTATTCGAATCGCCATACTATTATCTGAAAAACAACGATGTATTGTATGCAACGCCAAACAGAGCTAAAGTAGCTGCAGCAAGTACCAGTTTCCAGAAAGTGAGCTTGGTGATTGCGGCTTTGTCGGTGATTGCCATTGTTGTTTCAAACAGCAACTTTAAATTATAATAAGTTTTTAAATGAGTACCACGACCAATTCAACAGTTACTACCATAACTCTACCAATCGCGCAGAACCCTACGGTAGATTTTGCGAAACTGATAAAAAAATACCTTTTTCACTGGCCGCTATTTTTAGTTACCCTGGCAGTGTTTCTGATAGGCTCATACTTTTATGTCAAGTATGCCAAACCTATATATCCTGTAACTTCGACCCTTGAGTTTAAGAACGACGTGAGCACCACAAATGGGGTCTCGTCCGATAACAAAACAGGCATTAGCGAACTTGACCAGATAAGCACCCCGGTTATTGTGGAAAATGAGGTTGAGGTGATGCAGTCGAAGAAGATAATGTATCAGGTAGTTACCCAATTAAAACTTTGGGTCAATTATGCTGTAAAAGACGGGCTGCTTAGTACAGATTTGTACAAGTCAACCCCTGTTGATTTCGAATTTATTAAACAGGCCGGCGCAATTGACCCACAGGGAATGAAATTGCAAATCACGATAAAAGACAGAAATCACTTTGCTTTGGTCGATCAGGACACGAAAACCCAACACGTGTATAAGTTCGGCCAATCGATAAAAAGTGAGTTCGGCAGTTGGAAACTTCTTGCTACGCCTAATATCGACAATAATTTTTACGGGAAACTGATCAATGTTACGGTAATGGATCCCGATGCAGTCACCGACAATTACCTGTCGGCGCTGAAAGTTGGATTAGAAAACAAAGATGCGCCCTTTGTGAACTTATCCATTTCGGATGTGGTTCCACAGCGCGGGAAAGATATTCTCAACTCGGTAATGGAGATCTATAACAAGAACGCGATGGCCGACAAGAACAGGAAGTCGCAAGCCACTATCGATTTTATAGACAAGCGCCTTGACTCGATCAGCAAGGATTTGATCAGTAACGAAAAACTGATTGCAATGTACCAGACCAGTGAGGGAATCGCCGACATTAGCCAGCAAACCCAGACAGATTTGGCTGGCCAGCAACAAAATGCGAAAGAACTTACTGACCTGAATTTGCAAATACAAACGGTAGAAGAGATCGAAAATTATATCAACTCGCCCCAGGGCAATGCCATGCCTGCCACAGGCAATCTAACGGACAATGGGCTGAATTCGATGTTGGATAAATTGTCAGATCTGCAACTGAAAAAGGACCAGATGCTGGAAACGACACCTGAGAAGAATCCCATATTCGACCCGATCAATCGGCAGATAGCTACGTTAAGATCATCTATAAAAGAAAAGGTTGTTACATTAAAGTCACAATTACTGGCGCAAAGAAAGCAACTCGAAGGCGTAAGCTCTCATTATTCGGCGGCAATTAGCAGGGTACCCACTATTTCAAGTAAAAATAGTTCGATGACCCGTGACGCGGATATAAAAGAAAAACTATATTCGTTCCTGCTGGAGCAACGTGAAAAAATTTCCCTGCGTTACTCATCCGCGATTCCTGACGCCGAAATCGTCGACGATGCGCATGCCGGTAAAGTAAAGTGGCCGAAACCAGCTATCGTCTATGTCCTGGCATCTATACTTGGCATATGCCTTCCTATAGGCCTTATTTATACCAGGGATAGTTTTGACGTAAAAATTACCAACCGCAAACAGATCGAAGATGTGGTTACAATTCCGATCCTTGGCGAACTCCAATACCAGGAATCGAGTACCCCCATCGTAATCTCGAAGGAAAGGGGAAAATTTGCGATCGGCGAGCAATTCAGGGTACTTCGTACAAACTTGTACCATGTTCACAACAACAATGACAGCGGCCGTGTGACTTTGTTCACATCGAGTACAGGTGGTGAAGGAAAAAGCTTTGTTAGCGCCAATCTCGCGGTGACACTTGCATATGCAGGCAGAAAAACCATTATCATGGAAATGGACCTTCGCAAGCCAAAAATCTCGCTTACCTTTGGGCTGCCAATGGACGTCGCAGGCATAAGTGACTACCTTGATGGCGAAGTTCGCGATATTAAAAGCCTTATTCAGCCTTCGGGTATACCGGGTTTGGACGTAATGGGTTGTGGTTCCATCCTGCCAAACCCATCGGAACTCCTTGAAAACGAAAAACTGGATGAATTGATAGGCGAACTGAAAAAAATGTACGATGACGTACTGATCGATAGCCCGCCTATACACTTGGTCACCGACGCACTTATTATCGCCCGGGTGGCCGACGCTTCGGTGTATATTATGCGCCAGGGCTATACTCAAAAAGTAGAACTGGACTTTATTAATGAGATCAAATCGGAAGAAAGGTTTCCAAAACTGAATATTGTATTCAATGGTATCAAGAGGGAAAAGTATGGTTACGGCTACAATTATGATAACAGCTACTACAATACCTATACTAATAAGCCTAAAAAGACATTCAAGGGCGGTGTAAGAAAGTTCTTCAGCAGGTTTTAACCTGTGTATTTGTCTTCCATTGGTGTTTCAAAATAATATTAACCCGGATTGATTTAACAGGAGATTATGAAGATCCTTATTACAGGTACGGCCGGCTTTATAGGGTTTCACCTGGCCCTTAAACTGGTTGAACAAGGCCATCAGATTGTAGGCATAGACAATATTAATGATTATTATGATCCGGAGTTGAAATTTGCCAGGCTTGCAGCATGCGGTATCGAAAAATCTAAAGTACAATGGCACACGGAAACAGTCAGTACTAAATTTCCTAACTATCGCTTTATCCGGATGACAATTGAGAACAAAGGCGAACTGATGTCGCTTTGTTCGAGGGAAAAATTCGACATCATTGTTCACCTGGCCGCACAGGCTGGCGTCAGGTATTCGATATTAAACCCGGATGCTTATGCCCAATCTAACCTCGTAAGTTTCTTAAATATTCTCGAGGTAAGCCGGTATAACCCCGTAAAACACCTGGTGTATGCAAGTTCGTCAAGTGTATACGGATTGAATGCGTCCATGCCTTTCTCTGTTCAGGATAATGTCGACCACCCGGTATCCCTTTATGCAGCCAGCAAAAAATCAAACGAACTGATGGCTCACACATACAGCCATCTTTACAGGATCCCTACTTCGGGCCTGCGCTTCTTTACAGTTTACGGCCCATGGGGACGACCGGATATGGCATATTTTTCGTTCGCCGGAGCTATCAATAGTGGAAAGCCTATCCAGGTATTTAACCATGGTAAAATGAAGCGTGATTTTACGTATATCGACGATATCGTCACAGGTATTATCAACGTAATGAACCATCCCGCCGAGCCGGATCCGAACTGGAACCCCGCAAAACCAGATCCTTCAAGGTCAACTGCACCGTATCGTATTTACAATATCGGGAATAATAACCCGGTGGAATTGATGGACTTTATCGAGACGTTAGAGGCGAGCTTAGGGAAAAAGGCTGTAATTGAAATGAAAGGGATGCAGGATGGTGATGTTGTAGCCACCTGGGCCAATGTTGACGACCTGATTAACAATTTTAATTACCGTCCGGTTACAAGTATTAGAACCGGTTTAAAAGAGTTTGCCGATTGGTACAATTCGTTCTACAGGCAAGCTTAAAATTTAAAGCTATCTATCTAATATGATAACGTGCAATGAGGGATAAGAAAAGTTTTGGAGTTTTTTTGTTGTATGTTTCGACAATTGTTGGACTTGGATTTAGTTTTTTATGT
>JAFDZK010000135.1 GCA_018267005.1 Bacteroidota bacterium | reverse complement strand
GATAGAGCCGAACGACATAGCGCCGGTGGCGAAACGTTTCATGATCTCTTCAGCGGGTTCTACCTCATCCAGTTTCACCGACTCGCGGTGATGCGCGAAATCGAGCAGGCCGCGTATGGTAAAATGCTTTTCTGTTTGTTCGTTAACCAGCTTAGCGTAATTCTTATACACCGAGTAATCGCCGGTGCGTGTTGCGTGCTGCAACAGGTGCACCGTTTGGGGGTTGAACAGGTGCTCTTCGCCCCTGCGCTTCCACTGATATATACCGCCCTCGGGCAGCAAACGATCGGTGTATTTCGAGCTGGCGAAACCTATTTTGTGTTTGCAAAGCGACTCCTTCGCTATTTCATCGAGGCCTAAACCGCCTATGCGTGTCACCGCCCCGTCGAAATAACGGTCGACAACCGATTTGTTTAATCCCAGTATCTCGAACACCTGCGAACCGTGGTACGATTGCAGCGTCGAAATACCCATTTTGGAGAATATTTTTAACAGGCCGTCGTTGATAGCCTTCACATAGTTCTTTCTTAGCGATTTGGCATCCAGGGTCGTATCGAGGGTACCGTCGTTCTTAATAGTTTCGATGGTCGACAGCGCCAGGTACGGGTTGATCGCCGTAGCGCCAAAAGCTAACAGCGTAGCAAAATGATGCACTTCCCAGGCGTCGCCCGCTTCTGAAACCAAACCAACCGCACCGCGCAGGCCCTTACGCACCAGGTGGTGGTGAACGGCTGAAACGGCCAGCAGCGACGGTATCGGCGCATGCTCCGAGTCGATGGCACGATCCGAAAGGATCAACACCTCGAAGCCTTCGCCCACCGCGTCCTCGGCATAACGGCAAAGTCTTGCCAAACCTTTTTCGAGCGAGCCGGGCATGCCGTCGGCTACGAAATAGGTCTGCAGTGTTTTAGCGTGAAACGAACCGGTATCTATACTGCGCAGTTTTTCCAGGTCGTGGTCAATGAGGATCGGCCACTTCAGGGCTACGCAATGGCAATGCATCTTGTCTTCGTCTAAAAGGTTGCCATTGTTGCCTATGAAAGTCGCCAGGCTCATCACCAGGCGTTCGCGGATCGGGTCGATCGGCGGATTGGTTACCTGCGCAAAAAATTGTTTAAAATAGCTTGATAAATGCTGCGGCTTATCGGAAAGCACAGCCAAAGGCACATCGGTTCCCATTGACCCGATCGGCTCCTTGCCGTCCAGCGCCATCGGCTTGATGATGGTATCGATATCCTCACGGGTGTAACCGAACACCTGCTGGTAACGGAAAACCGCCTCGGGCGAAAGCGACGCGAAGGCCAAACGCGGCTCGGCCAGGTCTTCCAGCTTGATCTTATAGTTTTCGAGCCATTGCCCGTACGGCTGGCGCGAAGCTATCTGGTGCTTGATCTCATCGTCGGAAATTATCTTTCCCTTGTGCGTATCCACCAGCAGCATTTTACCCGGCTGCAGACGGCCCTTTCGGGATACATTTGCCGGATCAAGCTTCAGTACCCCTGCTTCGGACGCTGCAATAACCCGCCCGTCCTTAGTCACAACAAAACGCAGCGGGCGCAGACCGTTCCGGTCGAGCGTTGCGCCGATGAGCCTGCCGTCGGTAAATGTCAAGGCAGCCGGGCCATCCCAGGGCTCCATCAGCGTAGCGTGGTATTCGTAAAACGCTTTTTTAATGGGGTCCATCTGCTCGTTGCCATCCCAGGCTTCGGGAACCAGCATCATCATTACATGCGGCAGCGAACGGCCCGAGTGCAGCAAAATCTCAATGATATTATCCAGGCACGCGGAGTCCGACTGGTTATTGTCGATAACCGGCAGCAGCATTTCCATTTCTTCGCTGGTAAAATATTGCGACACGAACGAGCGAACGCCGGAGTAGAACCAATTGAGGTTACCCGTCAGCGTGTTGATCTCGCCGTTGTGGGCCAGCAGGCGGAACGGCTGCGCCAGCTTCCACGATGGGAATGTATTCGTCGAGAACCTGCTATGTATCATCGCCAGGCCCGAGGTCATCCGCGGATCGCGCAGGTCGGCATAATATTGACGCAACTGGTAAGTGGTGAGCTGGCCTTTATATACAATGGTCCTGCACGAAAATGAGGTGAAGTAAAAATGTTCACCTGCTCCGGCAATGGTTTCGGTAATTGTTTTATTAATATATCTTCTAAGGACGTAGAGTTTACGTTCGAAGTCGTCGGTATTGGTAATCCGGTGCGGGCGCTGTACGAACAACTGCTCAACCTCAGGCTCGGCCTGGCGGGCAGTTTCGCCAATGACAGACGAATCGACAGTGAGCTTACGATAGCCCAGTTTTTGCATGCCCAATTTTTCGACCGCGTTCGCTATCACCATACGGCAGGCCTTTTTCATTGATGGGTCCTTCGGCAGGAATATCATCCCAACCCCGTACTCTCCCGGTTCAGGCAGGCTGATCTCGAGATTTGAGCATTCTTCCATCAAAAATTCGTGGGGCAGTTGTATCAGAATGCCTGCACCGTCGCCGGTTTCCGGGTCGCAGCCGCAAGCGCCGCGATGCTCCATGTTTTCCAGCATGGTGAGGGCATCATCTATTATTTCATTGGTTTTATGACCGTTAATATTGGCGATAAAACCGGTTCCGCATGAGTCGTGTTCAAATTCAGGCCTGTACAGGCCCTGCTGGGGGCAATCCGTCTGATCCATCATTAATCCTCGCTGTTCTTCTCTATAAAATTTATAAGTGGCGCTAATGACGAAGTTACAAATTATCTGCATATTTTTTAAAATATTCATAAATTTTTCTGATTATGTTAAAAAAAATTGCACCAAAAAACCTGAAATTAGCAATTTGTTAAAAAATTAATAAAAAATATACGAATCTCATAATCCGGTTTGTTTAGTTGGTATGCCTGCATAATATATGGAAAGCCTATGATTGGGCCTAAATCATCAGAAATAAGGTGTAAAATTTACACTATGCCTGTTTTTGTTGTAAAGTTGGAAGGTTGTAAAGTTGAAATGTTATTTAAAAAGGAATGTCATTTCGAAAGAGCGCAGCGAGGAAAAACCTTATACGCCATGCATTGGCGGATTACCGTCCTGCATATAAGTTTTCTCCTCACCCCATCACACTGTCCCGCCCGTTCGTCGAAATTACATTCGTGGGATTAACTTCCCACCTTTCAACTTTGCAACCTTCCGACAAAATGAAATGTTAACTTTGCCCCGATGAACCAACCTGCAAAAAAAAAAGCAATTTTCCTGGACCGCGACGGGGTGTTGAATAGGGAAATGGGCGATTATGTATGCCGCATCGAGGATTTTCATATACTGGACTATAACATACCGGCGCTGAAGGAACTGCAAGACCGCGGTTACCTGCTGCTGGTCGCCACCAACCAGGGCGGTCTGGCCAAGGGGTGGTATACCGAGCAGCAGCTTTCCGAAATGCATCAATTGCTGCGTGAAACTTATAGCGCGGGCGGTGTGGAAATAACCGATATTTTCTATTGCCCGCACCACCCGGATTACACCGGTGAATGCGATTGCCGCAAGCCAAAACCAGGGCTATTATTACAAGGTATAGCCAAATATAATATCGATCCGGCCCTATCCTATTTTATCGGCGACCGTGAGCGCGATGTGATCGCCGGAACGGCGGCGGGTGTGAAAGGTATATTAATAAATAGCGATCAGCCGATAAGCGAGATTTTGGACCTGATAGATTAATGAACCATATTCGAATTATATTGTTAACTTAACAATCAATAAATACCCCACGCGTCATGGCGAGCGTGGCCATCTCTGAACTGTTCCAATTGAAATCGTGCTGTATGAATGTCCTGTGCAGAGATTGCTTCGTTCCTTGCAATGACGGTGTTCGACAAAATGAAATTTAACCGCTACCTCACCAACCTCGACTCCTTCATTTTTGCCTGCATAGGTTTCTATGCCATTTATTTATATACCTCCTACAGCGGCGTGGGCCTTTCACCCGATTCGCTGATGTATGCCAGCGCGGCCGAGCATTTTAAGTCTCACGGCAACTTTGTGACCTTCACCGGCACGCCGATCACGTTCTTCCCGGTGTTTTATCCTTTATTCCTGGGCATAATCGACTTCGTTTCAAGAGTGAACCCTGTCGAAGCCGGCGCCATGATCAACCGTTTTCTATTCGCGGCGGTGGTATTTACCAGCGGCTGGATCATGGAAAGGTTTCTATCCCACTCAAGGATATACAAATGGCTCATACTAATTGCAATCATTATCAGTCCTGCCCTGCTTGAAATTTACAGCTTCCTGTGGTCCGAGACCTTATTTATATTAGAAGTACTGTTTTTCATCATCGCCTTCTGGAAATACACACATACCTATAGTATCAAGTCTCTGGTTGTGGTAGCGGTTATTACAGCTATCAGTTGCATTACGCGTTATGCCGGTGTTACCGTAATGGGCACAGGCTGTTTACTGATCCTGCTGGAGAGTGAAATATCCTTCCGCAAAAAGATAATCCACGAAGTGATTTATGGTTCCATCTCCATTTCGCTGCTGGTAATAAACCTGGTGTACAACAGCCTGGCAACGGGCTTAAGCACCGGCACGCGCGAGCCGTCGATAACCCCGTTCGTCAAAAACCTGTTTTATGTAGGCACGGTAATAAACGACTGGGGCGCGCTAAGCAATAAAGCTGACAGCTATGCCGTGCTGGTCGCATCCGTCATTATGCTTGCACTGATAGGCGTACTGGCGTGGAAAACCTGGAAAAAGCGCATCAACAGTTACGAGAATATTGTTATCGCGTTTGCCGTGGTTTACGGGGCATTTATTATCATATCGGCCAGCATTTCGAGGTACGAACAAATTAACAGCAGGCTATTGTCGCCGATGTTCATTCCGCTGCTCATATCGTGCACCAGTTGGATGCCGGATGTTACGCGGAGTATACACCCTAAAGGTTGGAAATATGCGGTTGCGGGCGTCGGCATCGTGGCTATGTTGCTTTTCGAGTATTCGACCGTTTTGGTCGATTACCAGCGCTGGGACGATGAGAGTGATTATGGCGTACCCGGTTACAGCGATGACAGTTGGAACAAGTCGGAGTTTGCACCCTACCTGAAAAAGCATAAAGACCTGTTTAAACCCGATGTACCGATCTATTCAGATGCCAACGAGGCCGTCTGGCTTTGCACCGGGCTAAATTCGCAATTAGTGCCGCACAGGTATTTCCAAAAGGATGTCGACAAGTTCTATGCACAAAAGAAATTCTATGTCATCTGGTTCGACTCGTTATATAACAAGGAGCTTATCAGCATCAGGGATATTGCTGCGCACAGGCAATTGAAGGTTATCGGCGGCGCTAAGGAGGGCAAGGTTTATTTGAGTGAACAGCGCTAAGCGCAAGGCGCACGATATCCTTTTCATCTTTATAAAGTTATGATTCTCCAAATTCTTAAATTCTGTAAATTCTGATTCAGACGATAGCGGCATATCAAACTCATAATGAAACACGCACCTATTTGCACAATTTTAATTTAACGCTTGCTTTTATTAAATAAACTTTATCTTTGCAGCACTTCGTCTATAGTTAACTATACAAAAATGAACGGTTACAGGCTACATCATCTTCATCTGCATCATCGCCACCAGGCGATAAGATAATGTATTGTTTCTGCGTGAAATAACCTCCTCCGTTTAATTTATAGTTTTAAAAATAATTTGTGAAAACACTCAAAATAGCCATCCAGAAATCGGGACGGCTCAACGAAAAGTCAGTTGAATTACTGAAAAACTGCGGCCTTAATTTCGAAAATTATAAGAGCTCGCTTATCTCCCCTGTTTCCAATTTCCCGCTTGAGATATTGTTTCTGCGCGATGATGACATCCCCGAGTATGTGCAGGACGGCATTGCCGACCTGGGCATCGTAGGTGAAAACGTGATACAGGAAACCGAGGTACAGGTAAGCTACCTGCAAAGGCTGGGCTTCGGCCGCTGTTCGCTGAAGATCGCGGTGCCTAACACGGCGCATATCAAAGACCTGTCGCAGCTCAACGGCAAATCCATTGCCACTACGTACCCGGTTATTCTGGGCAAATTTTTAAGGTCAAAAAACATTGAGGCGGATATCCGTACCATATCAGGCTCAGTAGAAATTTCACCCGGCCTGGGCCTGGCCGATGCCATGTGCGACCTGGTTTCCACCGGGGGAACGCTTAAGAGCAACGGCCTGAAGCCTTTTGCCGACGTAATGTCGTCGGAAGCTGTGCTGATCGGCCGCAAAGGCAGCGAGAACGAGGAATTAGTTAAAGAGCTGATCCAGCGTGTGCAGTCGGTTTTGCGTGCTGCCGAAACCAAATATGTCGTACTGAACGTGGAAAGGGTTCACCTCCCGGAGATCACCAAACTACTTCCGGGGGTTAAAAGCCCATCGGTAGTGCCTCTGGCCGAGGAAGGCTGGGTGGCGGTTCACACCGTTATCCCCGAGCGCGATTTTTGGGACAGGATAAGCCAGTTGAAACTTGCCGGCGCGCAGGGTATCGTGGTAATGCCGATCGAGAAGATTATTTTATAAATCCGGATTTAAAGTCCCTCGCCTTTGGAGAGGGATCTAGGGTGAGGCGAAATGAAGACATACAACTATTCAGACTTAAGCAAAAGTGACATCCAAAAGCTGGTTCGGCGGAACGTTGATCCGGCAGACGAGATACGCGGCGTGGTGGAGGATGTGATACAAAATGTTCGCACCAACGGCGATAAAGCTTTGCTGGAATATGCCGCCAGATTTGATAAGGTTGAATTAGAAAGCCTGGCCGTTGAAAAAGATGAGTTTGCGCAATTAGCGTCAACCATTACTTCGGAACAAAAACAGGCGCTGAAAACAGCTTACGATAATATTTACAAATTTCATCAGTCACAAGTAAAGACCGAGGACAAGATAGAAACCATGCCCGGCGTAACCTGCTGGCGCGAATTACGGCCGATAGAGAAAGTCGGTTTGTACATCCCAGGCGGCACGGCGGTTTTGCCAAGCACCTTTTTAATGCTGGGCATCCCGGCGCGGATAGCGGGTTGCCGCGAGATCGTGGTTTGTTCGCCGCCGCAAAGGAATGGTAAGGTGAATGCCTATATCGCTTATGTGGCCCAACTACTTGGAATTGAAAGGATATACCTCACAGGCGGCGCGCAGGCTATAGCCGCCATGGCTTATGGCACGGAAAGCATTCCTAAAGTTGACAAGATATTCGGTCCTGGTAATCAATATGTAACCAAGGCCAAAACCATCATACAATCAACGACGAATACAGCCATCGATATGCCTGCGGGCCCATCAGAAGTTTTGGTAATTGCTGACGACAACGCGGTGCCGGAATTCGTCGCAGCCGACCTGCTTGCCCAGGCCGAGCATGGCGTGGATAGCCAGTCGATTTTGGTGACGACATCAAAAATTATCGCCGAAAGAACGATGAATGAACTGCAAAGGCAATTGGCTGAATTGCCAAGGGCTGCCATCGCTCAAAAAGCTATCGACAATTCCTATATCGCTTTGGTGAACAGTTTAGACGAGGCAATGGATTTCAGCAATGAATATGCACCGGAGCATTTGATATTAGCGACTGCCGATTGGCAACGACTAACTGCCAGGATAATAAACGCCGGCTCGGTATTCCTGGGCAACCTTACGCCGGAAAGCGCTGGTGATTATGCTTCGGGAACCAACCATACCTTGCCGACAAGCGCCTATGCAAGAGCTTATTCGGGCGTTTCGGTCGATTCTTTTGTTAAGAAGATCACGTTTCAGCACATTACGCCGGAAGGGATCAAAAATATCGGTCCGGCAGTAGAGACGCTGGCTGAATTGGAAGGATTAAGAGCGCATAGGAATGCGGTGAGGGTAAGGTTAAAATAAAATTGTTATTCTGATCGAGAGCGAAGATCTAATAACGGATCATGGTTTAAAACAAGGTCATGAAAATAATCCTCAATAGCTGCTTCACCACGTTCAGCATGACAAAAAGGAAGAGAAATGTTTGACATAAACAACATCATAAGGAAAAATATACGGGACCTAAAGCCCTATTCATCCGCACGCGATGAGTTCCAGGGAGAGGCGAGCGTATATTTGGATGCGAACGAAAATGCTTTCGGTTCGCCGCTGGAGCAGAATTACAACCGGTATCCCGATCCGCTGCAATTGCAGGTGAAGCTGCGCCTGAGCGAGATCAAAGGCGTACCGCCGCGCAACATCTTTTTAGGTAATGGCAGCGACGAGGCGATCGATATTTTGTTCCGCAGCTTTTGCAACCCGGGCGTGGATAACGTGATCCTGGTGCCGCCTACTTATGGCATGTACGAGGTTTCGGCCAATATTAACGATGTGGCCATCAAGCGCGTACCGCTGACCGAAGACTACCAACTCAACCTGGAAGGCATTGCCGAAGCAATCGACGAGCATACCAAGCTGATCTTTATTTGTTCTCCCAATAACCCGACGGGTAATTCGATGCAGCGCGAAGATGTGGAAACCATCCTTGCGAATTTCAACGGCATCGTGGTGATCGACGAGGCTTATATCAACTTCAGCCGGCAAAAGACTTTCATCCAGGAGCTGACAGAATACGCCAATTTAGTTGTGCTTCAAACACTGTCCAAAGCATGGGGGCTGGCGGGCTTACGTGTGGGCATGGCCTTTGCCAGCGAAGAGATAATCGAGGTAATGAATAAGGTGAAGCCACCTTACAATGTTAACGAAGCTTCGCAGCAACTGGCACTAAAAGCGCTGCAAAATATCGACCAGGTAAACGACTGGATACGCGAGACTTTGGTTCAGCGCGATAAACTAGTACTGGAACTGAAAAACTTCGGTTTTGTGATCGACATCTACCCTTCTGACGCTAATTTTATTTTGGTAAAGACAACCGATCCGAAGGGTATTTATAACTTTTTGGTAGGCAAGGGCATCATTATCCGCGATCGCTCCAAGGTTGAATTGTGCGAGGGAAGCCTGAGAATAACCGTCGGCACGCCCGAAGAAAATACTATCCTGATAGAAGCATTAAAGAATTTCCAATGAGCGCACCTAAGAAAGTATTATTCATCGACCGCGACGGCACCATGATACTCGAAACCGCCGACGAGCAAATCGACTCATTTGCCAAGCTGGAATTTTACCCGGGCGCTTTGACCTGGCTACCAAGAATCGCCAAAGAATTAGACTTTGAGCTGGCCATGGTAACCAACCAGGATGGTTTAGGCACGAGCGTCTACCCCGAAGAGCATTTCAATGCTATACAAGGTTTTGTGCTCAAAACTTTCGAAAACGAGGGCGTAAAATTTGCCAATACACACATTGACCGGACGTTCGCCAAGGACAACGCCCCTACACGCAAGCCAGGTACAGGCCTGCTGACACAATATTTCGATACGGAAAAGTACGATCTAAAACACTCCTTCGTTATTGGTGACCGGAGAAACGATGTGTTACTTGCCAAAAACCTGAGCGCCAAAGCCATCTGGCTGAACAACGGCTCGAACCTGGGCGGACATGAATTTACGCAGGAACAGCACGATGCGCTGCACGACGTAATCGCGCTCGAAACCACCGACTGGCAAAAGGTTTATGAATTCCTAAAGCTAGGCGAGCGTGTTGCGGAACACCGCCGCACAACTAAGGAAACCGATATTTATATCAAAGTAAACCTGGACGGTAAAGGCGAGGCCAAAATCTCCACCGGTTTGCATTTCTTCGACCATATGCTGGAGCAGATCGCCAAGCATGGTAGTATCGACCTGGAAATACAAGCCAAAGGCGACCTGCATATCGACGAGCACCATACCATCGAGGATACCGGGATTGCTTTAGGCGAATTATTCGGCAAAGCCTTGGGCGATAAACGCGGTATCGAACGTTATGGGTTCTGCCTGCCCATGGATGACTGCCTGGCGCAGGTTGCAATCGATTTCGGCGGCAGGAACTGGATCGTTTGGGAGGCGGATTTCAAACGCGAGAAGATAGGCGAAATGCCGACGGAAATGTTTTTCCACTTCTTTAAGTCGTTTTCAGATGCTTCAAAATCGAACTTAAATATTAAGGCTGAAGGCCAGAATGAGCATCACAAAATAGAAGCAATATTCAAAGCATTCGCCAAAGCCATTAAGATGGCGGTGAAGCGGGATGCGGATAAAATGGTTTTACCGAGCACTAAAGGGGTTCTATAGAGCCAGGAAAGAAATGATAGGCATAATAAGATACGGCGCCGGAAATATTTTCAGTCTTACTGCTGCTTTGGAGCGGTTGGGCATAGGATATGGTATGGTTTTCGGTGAACAGGATTTTGAACAGTTCGACCGTTTTATTATCCCCGGCGTAGGACACGCGGGCGCTGCCATGAGCAAGCTGGAGCAGAGCGGTATGGTTGAAAAGATCAAGTCGCTGAAGAAACCCGCATTGGGTATTTGCGTGGGCATGCAGCTAATGACGGCCCACTCGGAAGAGGGTGACGCTAACATGCTGAATATCTTTCCGATAAAAACCAAACGCTTTGCCGACAGCGCCCAATATAAGGTACCGCACACCGGCTGGAACCAGGTAGAGCAGGAAATGGGCAGTCCACTTTTTGAAAATATTCCTGCAGGTTCACATTTTTACTTTGTACATTCATACTTTATTGAGTTCAATAAAGCATATACTTTGGCTTCAACCACTTATAGTGCAAAGTTTTCGGCATCAATTTGGAAGGAAAACTTCTACGCCGTACAATTTCACCCTGAAAAATCGGGCAAATACGGCGAACAGCTCCTAACTAACTTTTCAAACATTTGACAGATATGTACATTATTCCCGCAATAGATATTTTAAACAAAAAGGTAGTAAGGCTGCGCGAGGGCGACTATGAGCAGGTGACGGAATACGACGTGACGCTGGAGGAAATGATCGACCAGTATAAGTCGCACGGCACCGAAATGATCCATGTGATCGACCTGAACGGCGCCCGGAACGATTTCAGCAACCAGGAATACCTGTTCGATGTGATCCGAAAAACCGATATGAAGGTTCAGTATGGCGGCGGTGTGCGCAGCATCGACAAGGTGAAAGAACTGATCGACGCGGGTGTTTTCCGGGTTATCGTTGGCACACAGGCCCTTACTAACCCTAATTTTCTACCGGCCCTGAGCCAGGAAATTTGCGGCAGGGATAAATGTTCGGACCAGGTGATCGTGGCGATCGACGTTTTGGATGAAGTGATAAAATACTCCGGGTGGATGGAAAGCTCGCCCATCAAGTTGATGGACTATGTTGACAAGTGTCTCCAGTTAGGCTTTTTCCGCTTTTTATGTACGGATATCGGAAAAGACGGCAAGCTTGGCGGAGCCGGCATC
>JAFDZK010000134.1 GCA_018267005.1 Bacteroidota bacterium | reverse complement strand
GGGGTGTTTGTGGAGTGTTGAAAAACCTGGCGGCCCGGAATATGCCGGTACCGTCAGGTTGTATCACACAGTTTTCTTTTGTAATTGAACAATTGGTCTCTTTTCTCAATTTAAATAATTCGGAAACAATCCCTGTTAAGCCGACATATCGTCGAGCTTTTGCGAAAGGCTGTTCCTCATCTGGTCGATAAATTTGGTAGCAGAAATTCGTTTTCTACCTTGTATCTCTGCCAGTTTTCGTTGAATGACACCGATCTTTACCCCAAGTTCCTTTTCCGCCCAGCGAACCAATTCATTGATGGATATATTTCCATGATTTATTTGCCCGGTTAGATATAGGCCGTAAATGAGTTCAACAATGTTGATCAGGTCGCCTGTCCACTGTAATGGTTCAACCCTTCGTTCGGCTACTAAGCTCTTGTCAGCATAAAGGATGTCGGCCAGATGATTTTGTAAACGTTCAAACGCAATGAATTTGGCAAACGCGAAGTCACCTGGTGTGGAGAATTCCGGGTCAGCGTCGGGTTCAACGGGAAGATTTATTTCTGGCTTCCTATTACCACGGCAGAAAAAGATTTCGTCAAATTCAGTCCCATCCAATTGGAAATATTGGTAAAGGAATCTATTTTGGTCAAAAACCCGTCGTATGTAATTCAATTCCTGACCATAGAAATTGTCGGTAAGTGCTTTATCGCCTATAGGTTTGCTCGATTCAATACTGTATAACTCTTGGGCAAAAATAAGTTCGGCAACAATGGACGGCTTTTCATACTTGAAAAAACTGATCTCATTCGCCTGGTCAACAAATGGATTTGATTTGAAATAATTTTTAAGTCCTGCCAATTGTTCCTGTACTAACTCACCCACTTGAAGTGGGTTTCTAACGTCGGAACTTTTCAATTTAGTTAACGCTTCTATTTCCTGAAGCAATTTTGGGTAAACCGATTGTACATAATTGTTCATATAATATGTTTTAGATGATAAAATCAATTGGACATGCCACAAGTCTTCCGGATAATGGGATCTTAAATGCGTTTCGCTTGCGCGGAATTAGACATTGGCTGAAATGGATCAGACTGGTGGAAGAGAAATTAGGGCTTTGAGCAATGACATTTTGACCGTTGCCCAAGCATCTCTGCACCCTGCGCCACCAAAAACAGCTGGTTGCAGATCTTGGTGGCAAGATTGATTGTTGCGAAGCAAAGAATCAGCCCGAATACAAATTCAGGATAAGACGCAGCTGAGGATCGTAATGCGCTAATGTTAAAGATCAGAACGATTACGAGGTTAATCCCGGCGATGGCTTCGAATTGAAGATTAAGTTGATTGGCGCGGGTGGAAACCCTAAGTGACCTGCGGGAGATAGCTGCATTCGTTTTGATGCTGTCTGCAAGCAACCGCCGGGGCCCCTCCGTCGAATTAGAAGCATATTCATTTATTTGTAAGAGCGGCGAGAATGGTCGACTCCGCGACGTTATCAATAAGAATGGCAATTGACGGTTCGTTAAAAATAGCAAGGTCAGGACGGCCAAAGCCTCTATAAGCACGAGTAAGGGAAAATAGAAGTATAGACTTATCAACAAGATCATCACCATTAACCCATCCGAGGCAACGCTGCCAACCAACATGGAAACGGATTGGTGAACACGTTGCACATCCTTCATTGCATCTGAAAATTGTTTGGCGAGAAAGCCGCTGCTAAGGGAAAGCATATCCAATGGCCTTATGAACTGAAGGTAAAGCGAACCATCGAGTTCACCTGCGAAATTTATAATAAGTCGTTCCTTTACATAGCTGAGCCCGCATTTTGCGATCGACAAAAAGGAAAGCAAAATAAATACCATCGTCATGAATCCTTTACCGTTATTCAGGAAGTCAGGGTTTATGGCCTTTTCAATTACCAATGTTGCACCCAGCCCAAGCAATGAACCGCAAACATTAAGTAAAGGCACGGCAAACCACAAAATCCCTGGAACAAAATTGAAGTAAAGCAAATATGACCATGGATATAAATGAATGCGCCACCCATTTTTCGGCCGTATATCCTCGAAATAGATGCAGGCACGGCTTTGCCATCGCAAGTTTAATTCGGATTCGTTTATAAATCCAACCTGTCCGTCAGGATCAGCAATGAGGTACAGTTCGTCTCCCGGTTCATAGTTGAAACAGACGATGTAATGAGGCTGCATCGTATCTGTTAAAATATGGAGAATACATGGACTGTTGATATTCCTCAGATTTTCCAAGTCCATTCGGACCGCTTCGGCCTTCAATCCGGCACTGTTCGCCCATTGTTGTAGTTGAAATAGTGATATTGGCTCACCCTGCGAGAACTCCGGCGAGTCTGCAGTAAGCCCTGAATAGTTAAAAATCATTCTCAGGCAGGCCGCCCCACAGTCGTTCGCATCTTCCTGCCGAATAAATGACGAAAGAATAAGTTTTAGGTTCATGTTCATGGAAATGTTAAGTATGTTATTAATAAGATTGAGGGAAATAAACAACCGTGAAATAGACGACAAAAATTACCCAGGTAAATAATGCAGGGATGTAGGAAAGGCAAACGACCCGCAGCGCCCTGTCGAAATCAGTTTTTGCAATTTTTTGAATTCCCGCCGCCAGGAGGAACCAGTAAGCAAGTTCAAATGCGTTTAGCGTCTGAAGCGGGAGAAGGAATGCAGGCTTGATTTCCGGCACAAACGATGATGCCGATAAAAAATAAAAGTTTTGCCAGGTTATTAGGTCAACGATATCCCTTTCCTGCCAGAACCAGCAAATCTTGGCGACTGCGGGAAGCAAAAAAATGAATTCGCACAGGATCACTACCTGTAACAGATCGCGGAACCGCACTTTGATCTCAAAGAAGTACAGGCCCGTGGCAAGGATCATTGCGATTGTGAATACCTTGATTACGGTGTAGATAACAGTGTACAGGTAGATTACCTTTTTGATGTTTTGGTAAACCAGTGATTCCAGGTCCGGGATACCGGAAACGGGCTGGCCGTTCCTTTCGTAAAAGTTAATAGTAAGTATATATTCGTTCGTTATATATACCAGTGCAAGTGTTGAAGCGATCAGTGCTGCGAGCGAAAAAATTGGATTGATTTGTATGTTTCTTTTCATTTATTTGAGGGATTGGGTCAAAATTCCCCCCAAATAGTGCCATATCCTATTACCGCCTTTTTTAAAATATAAGTTTAAGTAATAGGAAAAAAATGTTTATTTGCCTAATGGCCTTTACCTTTTTTAGTGAATATTATTCGAAATCCCCGGCGACATTTGTCGTATCGGTACTTGTGATGTTATTTTCCGTTACTGCTCTGGTCAATAAGAAATTATTTTTTGCCTGCATTCTCCATCCGGTCAGCGTAGTACGTGATCGGCAATATTATCGGATTTTCACAGCAGACCTTGTCAATGCGGACGTGCTGCATTTGATGCTGAATGAGTTTGTGCTGTATGTGTTTTGTTCCGACCTGGAAGAGACGCTCAGAAAATCGGGAGGGTCAGGAAGTTTACAGTTCCTGGTGATCTATTTTTGTAGTTTACTATTTGCCGCCGGTATAGTAATAGTAAGGCATTACAAGGATTTTAATTATTCAACTACCGGGACATCCGGAAGTATAATGGGCTGTATGTTTGGCTTTATGCTGCTCGATCCGAATTATATCGTGTATAATTTTACGGAGGGTGGCGGGATAAAAAATATCTATGGGGGCTTGATGTATATTTTATTGCTGTTCGCTTATCAGCGGAAGAAGGGTGGCGGACTTATCAATCACGAATATCATTTTTATGGTGCGTTGGGCGGCCTGATCACCACCCTGACGCTGCATCCTGAAATATTTCATGGAGTACGGGGGTAAACCCGTACCCCATTTACCATAGGCCAAGGCAAGCTGGTCCGGTTGCGGCTGCAACGGCGCCGATGATCGCACCTGCACCTCCAAATAACCCACCAAATGTTGCGCCGAAAGCGATGTTTGTGGCGCAATGGCTCGCGCCGCCTGTAAGTTCCTCAGCTTCCAATTGAGACAGATCAGTCATAGTGATATTTTTTAGTCCATTCCCGACATTGGGAATTAAAGCAAAGGTCAAGCGAGAATTAAACTAATAGTAAAACTATTAATTGTAATTTACTACTTTTGCTTATATACCCCTAAGCCTATTTGCCTATGAATGATGTTGGAGAGAAGATAAGACTTCAGCGATTAACTAAAAACTACAGCCAGGAATACATGGCTTTCATGCTGGATATTTCCCAGGCCGCATACTCCAAAATTGAACGCGGAGAAACAGAATTAACTCTTAAGCGCATCTATGAGATCGCCGAAATTCTGGAGGTAACGCCTTTCCTTTTTATGCCCAAGCCAAAGCACGGTGCTTCCGTAGCGCTCGCCTATTACAAGACGCTGGCAAAGCTGCGCCGGTTTTGGCGAAAAAGTATAGCGGACCGGTACAAGGCCAAAAGGGATGCTTATTACTCTTCAAAGGGACAATAAAAACACTTTTCAGAAATAATTTACAAGCTATAGTTGTAACGAATTTCCCTGTGATTTTCCATTTTCAAATCAGCCAATTGATTTGTCTTAAATGGATTACCGTTCCTACGAAAAACGACTTGCCTACATTATTGAACTGATTGAAAAGAACCGGTTTCGCTCCCTTGAAGCCGTTGCAAAAAGCTTTGGCTGTAGCTCGCGCACCATCAAACGGATGATCGCGCACCTGCGGGAAAGTGGTCACGAGATTCAATACGACCGTCTCGAAAAAAAATATTTCATCAAAAAATCAGAGTGACATTTTCTGTCATTAAGGCCGATATACCTTTAACGAATAATTAATATTCTCATGTCGGTTAAATTAATCATTAAACATGTCATCATTTTTGCGTTCGTCCTTTTGTGGATATATGCAGCATCAAGCAAGCTGATCGATTTCAACAGGTTCAGGGGACAAATGCAGCTTCAAATCCTGCCGGTGTTTTTTAAGGATTCATTAGTCTATATCCTTCCGCCACTGGAGGTCATAGCTGCATTGTTGCTTCTCTTTGATCTAACTCAATTAATAGGTATCACCTTGTCATTAGCGCTTATCCTGGCATTTACAATCTATATAGGATTGGTTGTGTTCCGATTCTTCGATCACATCCCATGTTCATGCGGAGGTATTCTGAGCAATATGGGCTGGGATGCGCATTTCATATTTAACCTAATTTTTTCGCTGTTGGCAGCCTTGGGCTTCTACATTATATACGGGGAAAGGAGGGAAAAGGCAAAGATCGGATAATGAACATTTCATGTTGAGGGATGGTCTCTCACGTGCCTGGGGGAAGCGGAAAACCCGTAAAAGAGTAGGCGAAAATTAATCGAATGATCACATAAAGTTTTTCGAAGTCTTTTTGATCTAAAAAGCTTGACAAATTATGAAGACTAAAATCTTAGGCTTAGCAGCCATCATCATCGCTATTAGCGCAAGCGCATTTACTAACCCAAACAAACACGTTAAATCCGGAACCGGTCCGTATTGGTTCCTGGTTACCAGTACAGTTGCCAAAGGAAATCACGCTGTGAAACAAGCAGATGCTTCTTTTCTCCAACAAAGTCCCACTGCACCAACCGAACCTTCAACGATTTGCCCTTCTGGCAACACCAACCAGTGCGTTTCAGGGTTTGATGCCGGCCAGGTAGATACCATGACCGACGAATTGATTGATGATAACGAGATTTCGTTGCATCAGTCCCAGCTTCGCAATTAAAAAGAAAAAGGGGAGCGTTTAGCTCCCCTTTTCTTTTTAATACCCGGGATTTTGCGTCAAATTTGGATTGGCGCTGATTTGATTGACCGGGATTGGGTAAAGTTGTGCCTCAGGTTTCCAGCCGGTTTTAACAGAGCCCAGTGCCGCATTGGCAAGGTTCCATCGTTTTAAGTCGAACCATCTGTTTCCTTCCTCACAAAACATTTCGTGCCTCCGCTCATTCTGAACTGCCATAAGAAGCTGGGCTGCATCCGAAACTTCGACTCCTGGCAATAATGCTCGCGCACGTATAAGATTTATGTCATTCGCACCATCCTCCAACTTGCCCAGTGCAACCTCTGCTTCTGCCCTGACAAGATAAATATCCGCAAGCCTTAGCAAAACATACCCCTCCGTTGTCGACGAGGCTAATACGTTACTTTTATATTTATATGGATAGCTAAAAGTATTACCTCTGGCGACATTTACATTTATCCAGCTGCTGGCACGAAGGTCTCCTGTCTCAAAGGAATTCAGGAGCACTGGATTAATTACATATTTGGGGACTGCCCTGGTAGATGTGGGAACAAGAATCTGACCGATCCAGGTGAAATGGTTGTAAGGTAAATCTAACTGCCAAATCGTTTCAGCACTGCCCGACAAGAAAACGTTATTGGGATCTGCTTCAAGGGAGTAATTACCTGACGTGATCACCTTGGTTGCTTCTGTGGCAGCGAGATCATTCTTAGCCAGGTACAGATAAACTTTAGCTAATAGTGCTGACGCTACAAGGCTGTTCGGCCTGTCATTGGTACCGGTATTTGAACCCAGATTTGTTTCCGCAAATTGAAGATCGTCAACGATTTGTGTGTAAACCTGCTCGATTGTCGCCCTGGGCATTAACGCAGTAGTTTTGTAATCTGTTGAAAGTACAAGCGGCACTCCGCCATACAGATTGAGCAGGCAAAAATACTCGTAAGCCCGGACAAATCTGGCCTCGCCTATAAGTTGCAATTTGGCATGTGCTGATATGCCAGTACTTGCGGTCACACCTTGAATTATGGCGTTAGCAGAATAGATGCTGCTGTATGCCCCACCCCAAAATACGGCGTTAGAATTATTATTGCTTAATATATTATTTGAATAAAACTGGACAGGTTCCGTACTGCTGCCTGTTGGAGTAAGTTCATCCGCAGACAACCCGGAATATAGCGGCAATCCTCCGGCATTTAAGCCAAGATAAGTCGAAATTGCGCTATAATAAATGCCAGCCAGCGCGCTATTCGCGTTTGTGCTGTCAGCAAAAACTTCAGATGAGATCAATTGATTTTTGGGGAGGCCAACGTCCACGAACTTTTTACAGGAGGCCACCATAATTAGGGTGGCTATGCAAATAATAGGGATGAGATTTCTTTTCATGACTGATTTTTAAAAAGTTGTTTGAATTCCACAGGAAACTGTCTTAAGCGGTGGTACGCCGTAAAAAATTTGTGTTTCCGGGTCATTGCCCCGGTAGCGGGTGATGGTGAACAGATTTTGCGCGGATATGTAGATTCGGAGATTTTGGACTTGTATCTTTTTAAGCAATCCGGACGGCAGTGTGTAACTGAAAGCGATTGTTTTGACTCTTACATAAGAGGCATCGCTGTACACTCCGCTGGACTGAATAAAGTTTTGGGCCGATGAAAGCGCCTGCCCCTGCTGGCTTGACAATACCTGCAGTGGAGCAGTTTGGCCGGGACTCTTCCATTCATCCTGTAGCGCAACCGGTTGATTATACTGCAACCCGGGGAGAAACGAATAAACGCTGCCGAGATAGTTCATTCCAGTTTGTTTGGCATATTGAAGAAATACGTCCAGCTGGAATTGGCCGTATTTGAAATTGTTCTGCCACCCCCCGTAAAAATCTGGATAACCCTTGGAGACCGGTACAAAATCCTGGAAACTGCCACCCTGTGGCAGGACCGGGTTTTCAGTCAGTTGACCGTTGGCATCATAAAATTGAAAATAACCGTCGGTCGGATTTACTCCCGCATACCTGAAACCATAGACTTCTGTAAGCGGCTTGCCAATCTGGTAAGTTTCCGAATAACTCGAATTCGCTAAATTGGCAAATGCCAAAAGTTTGTTTGATGGAATTGTCATATTAAATGACGAATTCCAGCTGAATTGCTCCTTTTTAATGATTGCAGCATGCAAAACAAACTCCCATCCGCTATTTTGCACGAGCGCATTTTCGTTCTGAAACACCGACCCGAAGCCTGTCTGCGTAGGAAGGGAGTAAGTTACCAACTGATTGCCTGTCCTGCTTCGATACCACGTTGAACTGATTAACACCCGGTCTTTGAGAAACCCCAGCTCAATGCCGAATTCGAGTTTCTTAGTAGAGGCCCACGTGAAATCGGGATTATAAAGGTTCTGAGGAATGTAGCCTGGGACGCCCCCATAAGCCGTAGTTGAGGGCGCCCAGCGCGGCAAGAACTGGTAGTTCCCGCCGTTATCATTTCCAATCGATCCATAACTGCCTCGGAGCTTGCCATAACTCAAGAATGGCAATGTTTTTCTGATCAGCTTTTCTTCGTTAAATAGCCAGGCTCCGCCGACCGAGCCGAAATTTCCAAACTGTCGGGAGGGCCCGAAACGGCTTGAGCCGTCATGGTTACCAGTCAAACTGACGATATACTTATTGTCATACTTGATGTTTAACCTTCCAAAAAATGCGATGTATTTGTAAAGGGAATACTGGTCGCTTGCAATTTGGGATGCTGACCCTGAAATGGATTGGATCAGGTCGTCGTTGCTATATCCAATTCCCTGAACAGCGGAAAGTGCGTTCGTTTGCTTTTCTAAAGTATTGCCAACCAACACATCAAAATCTGCCTTTTTGATTGAGGCCTTATATTCAAGCTGAGGCTCAACCAGCCAGGTCATGAAGTCATTATTGCCAAAACTGGCCGCCGCCTGGGGGCTAAATTCTGGGTTTTGAGAAGCCAATGGAACTCCGTTGTACTCTTTGCTGTTATAAGTACTGTAGCCTAAACTGGTACGAAATGTCAGACGGTCTACGATCTTGTAACCCAATTGCAGGTTGGCATTGAGTGAGATATTTTGGATATTATAAAGCTGCTTTAGGTATGCGGCCGGGTTGGTTTGTGCGCTCGTCCCGTCCAGAGACACTCCATTGTAGTTCCATATCAAATTGCCGGCCTTGTCAGTAAGTGCAGGATAGTCTGGCACAAGTGTATAAGCCGCTAATAGCGCGGGGTTGCCTGATGAATTATTTTTTTCGTATCCATAATCGGCCGTGAAGTCAAGTGAAAAACGCTTGTTTTCAGAATTATGATGCAAGCTGGTGGATACCGTCGCGCGATTGTCAGCAAAATCTCCTGGGGTGATGTAAGTGTCCTGGTTATAACCCGTCGCAAGCCGGTATTGGTCATTTGTGGTGCCACCGGATACCGAGGCATTGAGATTGAGATTATGCGCGGTGTTTCCAAGGAAATACTTTTTCCAATCCGTGTATCGCGTGGTGTCGAATGCCGTCAGATCGGGCGCATACCCAGGGTCAAAGGGGATATTGTTGGGCGTTAAGCCGTCGTTGACAAATGCTTGGTGGCGCATCTGTAAATATTGTTGGGTGTTCATCATCGGCATGGTATGTCCAATGACACTTTCGCCGTCATTTAGATTAACATTTAAGGTTGCTTTGCCCAGTTTGCCTTTTTTAGTAGTTATCAGGATCACGCCATTACCGCCGCGGGCACCGTAAATGGCGGTTGCATCCGCATCACGCAGCACCTCGATACTCTCGATGTCGGCAGGGTTGAGGCCATTCATAGGGCTGATGCCGCCATAATTATTATTGTAGGGGCCAATGCCGGGAGAGGCGAGGGATGAAAATTGATTGACATTTCCGTTTTGGGCGGCATAAGGTACGCCGTCCACAATGATCAATGGCTGATTAATCGGCGCGTAAGCTTGAGTGAAATCTGCGTTCAGCGTGTTTTGTCCACGTACTTGAATGTTCACGGATGCACCTGGCACGCCACTAGTCTGCACTACAGTTAATCCAGGCACCTTGCCTTCGAGTCCCGCGAGTGGATTAGTGATGGGTTGCTCCATTAAATCCTTGCCCGATACCTTGGTAATGGAACCGACATTTGTGCGCTGGGTGCTGGTGCCATAGGCGATTACGTGCACTTCGTCAAGTGAATTATTTCGCGGTCTAAGAACGGCTTCTATTGTCGTTTGGCCTTTATAGATAATTTCAAGCGGTTCACTTGCGAGGCTGGTGAAGCGTAAAGTTGCCTTTTGCTGTATCAATTTAAGCGTGAATTGACCTTTTTCATCGGTGGTTGTAATGTTATTTTGGCCTTTTTCGGCTACGGTGACTCCGGGCATGGGCTCGTTGTCCGCCGATCGCACATTGCCCGTTACCGTCTGCGCCAGTAACCTGGAGGGCAGGAACAATATGATGGCATAGAGGAAATATTTCATGTCATTCAGATTTATTGGTGATATATGGATTGGTTAATTCAGGCTGGGCTGTAATTCGTAAAAACGAGATTTTTCTTTTCTGCCGGGTAAGCCGTAGTCCCTGGCTGGCAAATGCCGCCGCCATTGCCTTGAAGTCGTCTAAATCTTCAGGCAGCGTTAGATTGATATTATCTTTGAAGTTCGACTCATTAACATAGATACCATTCGAGAATTGTTCCAACTGACGACAGATGACGTCCACCGATTGAACGTGGAAAAAGACCGGCATATGTAACCGCTCTGAGATGTTAGATTCTGATGGTGATTTCTTGTCCTTTTTGGCATGAAGCAATTTGCTTGTGTCTCCTGACGATACAACGAAGCAGGGTGTATCGATCACAAGGCTGTCAATTTTGATTTGGAAATACCGTTCGATATCGTTCTTCATCAAGCCGAATGCTGATTCAGCGGACCTTGGCGAGAAAACTGATTCATAACTGAAGCAATACTGATTCTGCCACCGAACCGAGGTGCTATCGGTAGAGAATGCTTCAGGGTTCGGCACACGCTTTATAATGCGTCTGGTAGATTGGTTATCCATCCGAAAGCAAAACTCGATCAGCGTTTCTAATGGATAATTGACCAAGTCAATTCGGTGGATCTTTGAATTGCTGTCTGACTGCATGTCCCCACGTGGAATGAAGCCCGGTCTATAGCTTCCCAGATAGGAATAATAAACTGCATCCTTGCCAAAATCACCCGGTATAATGGATTTGCTTAAATCGGGAAATTTTGTGGCACTGGCCAATACCTGACTAGATTTGCCTCGGTAAGCTGACCGTAAATTGTTTAGAGTTAATTCTTCAGGTGCGGGAAGGGCAATGACTTTACTATTCCTTATCCATACCAGGTTAGGTAGAGCGGCACCCGGAAACAACCTGCACAACACAGTGTCTTCATCGATAGAAGGAAATTCGTAAAGGTGGTTGCGCGCCTCAAAAAATTTAACAATTTCTGCGTGTTTGTTCCTCGTATTTTTCGAATTGACAAGGATGATCTGGATACTGTCTTTAAGTTGTTTTTGCAGCTGCCGGTCCTGTGGAAATCCTGCGAGGCATGAACTGCACCAGGTCGCCCAAAAATCCAGCACGACAATCTTGTCTTTGAAATCTGATAGCTTGAGGGAGCTGGACTTAT
>JAFDZK010000133.1 GCA_018267005.1 Bacteroidota bacterium | reverse complement strand
GAATGTGCAGGGCTTTGGACAAGCCAACATTAAAATTGTTATACTGTTGCACATGCCTGAACTCGTGTATCGCTAACTGTTCAGGCCAGGGAAGGCTGCCCAGTTCAAAGTTGTTCTGATCGGGCGTCAGATAAAATTCACTCCTGAACGGTGCCAGGCCCACGTAGGCATTGGAAACCGTGGTTTGGTTTTGCAGCACAATGCTGATTTGTTTCTGCTTACTGCCGATCGTCGGCTTGATAACGCCGTTCATCTGCATCACAATATTGGCGACCTGCTGCGCGACCGAGTCAAGCCCTCGCGGAAAAATCACTCTGGCAGCCGGGGTGTTTACCTGGTTCCATTTGACAGATGGCGGATTGCCTCCGAATTGCTGCGCGTCTGTATAAGTAGCAGCAGAAAGTAGCAATAGCAGTATAAACAGCGATCCGGTGCGCAAATGTATTCCCATCGGCGTGAAAGTAAACAATTTGCCCGAAGACAACGGATATAATCGGGAATTCAAACTATTTGCAACAAGCATAACAACAATTAAATGACACGCGTCAACCCAAAACTGAGTACATTTGCCGCTTGTTAATACCCTGGCATGGCTAAAGTTTCTATCAACCTGGCGACAGGTTCATTGCAGAAAGAAGATATTATCGTTGGCATCGATCTTGGCACGACCAATTCGCTGGTAGCCTTTATCGATCCGGACAATACGCCCAAAGTGATCAACGATACCGGCAAGGGCGTGCTGGTGCCTTCGGTGGTGCACTTTGGTGCGGGCGGCGAAATTGCGGTAGGTAACGAAGCCAAAAACTACTTAGTTACCGATCCGCAGAACACGATATTTTCAGTAAAGCGACTGCTTGGCCGGTCGTATCATGACATTGAGAATTACCAGGACTTCTTTTCTTACAAGGTCATCGATGATGACACTGAAAGCTTGGTAAAGATCAAAGTCGGCGATAAATTTTATACGCCAATCGAGCTTTCAAGCCTAATATTGAAAGAATTAAAAAGTCGTGCTGAACACGCGCTAAAAACGCCGGTTAACCGGGCCGTGATAACCGTGCCCGCGTATTTTAACGATTCGCAACGCCAGGCGACCCGCGATGCAGGCAAACTGGCCGGCTTAGATGTACTGCGTATCGTAAACGAACCAACAGCGGCGAGCCTGGCTTACGGCATCGGCCTGAACCCGGACGAAACCAAGACCATAGCGGTTTATGACCTTGGCGGAGGAACCTTCGATGTATCTATCCTGCAGATACAAAACGGCATTTTTGAAGTACTGTCCACCAATGGCGATACGTTTCTTGGTGGGGACGATTTCGACCGCGCAATAGCAGATTACTGGGTCGAAAAAAACCAGATCGACAAAGCTGAACTAGTTAAGAACCGCGAACTGGCACAGCAGCTTCGCCTGAAAGCCGAAGAAGCGAAAAAAGCATTCGCCTACCAAAGCTTAGTGAACGAAAAGATCGGCGATATCTGGTGCACCATCGACCGGAATACATTTAATGAGCTCATACTGTCCAAAGTGCAGCAAACCATCGATTGCTGCCGCAATGCACTGAAAGACGCCGGGCTAACCATAAAAGATATTGACGAAGTGGTGATGGTCGGTGGTTCGACGCGCACAGCACTGGTAAAGAAAATGGTAGCTGACTTCTTTGAGCGCGAGGTGCACGACGACCTGAACCCGGATGAGGTGGTAGCCCTTGGCGCAGCTATACAGGCTGATATTTTGGCCGGCAACCGCAGGGACATTTTGCTGCTGGATGTTACTCCTCTTTCGCTGGGTATCGAAACCATGGGCGGCTTGATGGATGTGATCATCCCACGCAACTCAAAAGTGCCCACCAAAGCCGGGCGGCAATATACCACATCAGTCGACGGCCAGGCGAATATGAAAATTGCGGTATACCAGGGCGAACGCGATTTGGTAAAAGAGAACCGTAAGCTCGCCGAGTTCGACCTGAAGGGGATACCGGCCATGCCGGCGGGTTTGCCGAAAGTCGATATCAATTTCCTGCTGAATGCTGATGGAATATTAAAGATACAGGCTATGGAATTGCGCTCGGGTGTAAAACAAGAGGTGGAAGTAACGCCCACTTATGGAATTACCGACGACCAGGTAGAACAAATGCTGATGGACAGCATTACCCATGCCAAGGACGACGTCGCCCAGCGAATGCTGATCGAGGCGCGCACCGAGGGCGAACAAATGGTGTACACAGTTGAACGGTTTATGCAAAAGAACAGCGAATACCTGACCGTAGCTGAAATTGGCGACACAATGAAGCTGGTTAATGCGCTTAAAGCAGTTCTTGTTGGCGGCGATAAGGATACCATCCACAAACACATCGATGAACTAAACGAGTTTACCCGTCCCTTTGCCGAACGCCTGATGGACCACGCGGTTAGCTCGGCAATGAAAGGGAAGAATATTAGCGGTTAGTTAGTATGTGATTGGTGATCAGTTGATCCAAACGTTCCATAACAAGTCAACAAATCATAAGTTAATCGCTCCGCTTTTTATTCCCATCCAAATTCTTTTATTTTAGGTATGAGCAAAACGCCGGACGAGGTCTACCTTATATTAAAAGAATATTGCCGCACCAAACTTCGGGTAAGCCAGGAAGACAGCGAGTTTTTTTGCTGCAAATTTAAGTTCAAACGGACCAAACGAAATGAGCTTTTATTGAGCGCGGGGGATGTATGCCCGCACATGTATTTTATAAACAAAGGATGCCTGCGCGTTTATATGATGGACAGAGACGGGCGCGAAGCCACCCGTTTTGTAATGATGGAAAGTCGGTTTGGTACGGCATTCCCGAGCTTTATTTTGCAGGAACCGTCTCTTGCCTATATTCAAAGCGTAGAGCCGTCTGAGTTGCTGTACATCAATTTTTCCGAGTTCAACAACCTGCTTAACACATTTCCCGGTTGGGAAAGAGTTTACCGCATTAATCTTGAAAAAGATTATATCGCGTCGATAAAACGCATCGAAAGCCTGATCACGATGGACGCGAAAGAACGGTATGAAATGCTGCTGGCAACGGAACCTCAATTAATTCAAAGGCTGCCTTCCAAAATAGTTGCCGACTACCTGGGTATTTCGCAGGAAACCCTTAGCCGTCTCAAATCCAAAAAGTAAAATTATTTGACATTTGTCAACTTTTTTGAATTGGGCGGTCTGTTATTTCGGCGTTAGAAAATTAGAATATGATCAAACGATTGATAACAGCACTTTTGCTGACTTCTCCCCTGTTCGTCTCGACCCAGCAGATCGGTGAGCTCACTTTAATGTTCAATGATTCTGCGCGGCACCGCCCTTTGAAAACAGAGATATGGTATCCCACTACCGATAATAGGAAACCCGATAATATCCCGGGTTACCCATTCATCCATATCCCAACGATAAGGCAAGCCACGCTTCCGGCAGGGAAACATCCGCTTATTCTTATTTCACATGGCACCGGCGGTGGCCGGATGACTTTGGAGTGGCTGGCTGATGCGCTGGTTCAAAAAGGGTTTATTGTAGCGGCCGTCGACCATTGGGGAAATACGTATGATAATAAAATAGCTATCGACTTTGTAACGCCATGGGAGCGGCCGCAAGACATCAGTTTTGTGCTTACTAAGCTCCTGGACGACCAAAAGATCGGGCCCGTAATCGATCGAAACAAAATAGGCGCCGCCGGATTTTCGATCGGCGGCTATACGGTTATTGCGCTGGCAGGGGGCAAAATCAGTCTGGATGCATTAGATAAATTCGGTGATACAAAGGAGGGTGTTAAAGAATTTACCCTTCCCGAATTTCCGGGATTGGATAAGGCCTATAATCACGCTGAGGCAGAAGCATCGTTTGAGCGTAGTCCTGACCTGAAAGACAAACGGATAAAAGCGTTTTTTGTTATGTGCCCGGCTGTGGGACAAGGATTTACGCAGAAAGAGCAGTTAAGCCGCGTTACCGACCCATTGTATATTGTTGGTGCGCAAAGCGACAGTATAGCGCCTGTAGAGACGAATGCCCTGCACTACCATCAACTGATACCGCGGTCAAAGTTGTACGTGGTTCCAGGGAAGGCGGGACATTATACATTTTTGAACGAAGGCACGGAAGCGGCTAAGCAAAACGCGGGGCCATTTCTGAACGATGACCCTTCTGTGAACAGACATGCTATACACGAGAAGGTTGCAAGGATCGCGGTTGAATTTTTCCAGTCGGCCCTAAAGTAAAACGAAGCGCTGTGCCCTCTTTTTATCGGTATAGTTACTTGTTCATGGCTTCCTGCTCCCTGAGTCCTGCGATGTTGTTCTCGCTGTTATATTGCTCGGTCTTAGTGGCAAAATCCGCCAGGATGCCTGCAATCGTATCCAGGTTGTCAGAAACGCGCTGGTGCATGTCGGGCAGGTCTTTTTCTAAGCGTTTATCGCCCAAATCGATGTTATCTACTTCTATTTTAGCTAACTTTTGTATGATCGCCTGCTGGCTATTTCGCAAATCTTCGAGTTCATGGACGATCTTTTCCATAAGCTCGAACTTCCTGATCTTATCCATAATGTACCTTCGTTTGGTTTAACAACTGGATAACATCTGTATATATTGCTTTGTTTAAGGTCTTTTTTGGAGATTTACATCCGTACAAACTTGGCGCTGCCGGCAAAGGCGTGATTACTTTCGTTGTACACTTTGACAATGTAGGTGCCCGGAAGCAAATCGCTGACAGTGGTTTGCCAACCTGGCTGCGCACCGGATGCCCGTTTGACTACAAAACCAAGGCTATTGCTGATTTCGACCGTGTAGCCATTAGCGGATGCATTTGATGATTGGTTAATATTCAACGTAATACCGCTCTTGGCGGGATTCGGATAAACACTTACAATGCTTTTAATCAGATTGCCGCTGAGTTTAGAAAACTCGACCGGCACAACGCCCGAATACGTTATAATACCGTTGATATCTTCCTGTTTCAGGCGATAAAGGTTTTGGCCGATTACCGGGTTTGCGTCGGTAAAGCTGTATGAGCCCTGGCCACCTGACACAACCGAACCCAGCACATCGAATGTCTTACCACTGTCGGTACTGCGCTCAAGCGTAAAATCGGTATAATTCTCCTCGTTCTGGGTAGTCCATACTGCTTCCACTTTCGGAGTAGCGGTGGCTTCCTTTGATGCAGAGAAACTTAGCAGGTGATAAGCCAACGCAGGGTCCTGACGGATAATTAAGCTGAACCTGCCAGAGCCAAAGGTCGACGTATCGCTTTTGTTAACCTCAAACCTATAGGAATTGCTATGCCGCAAATTCGTCGAATCTTTTTTGTAATTGTCCATTAGCCATATTTCAAATAACTGAGGAACAGACTTCAGTTCCGCAAGTCTAAGGGTGTATGAACCATCCGCGGTAGTATTTACCGCCAGCTTGATGACTTCACTCGTTATCGGCAGAGCCCGGTAATTGATTGCTAACCGCTGATTGTCAGACGAAATGCTGGCGAGGCTCACTTCTCCTAAACCTGGTTTATACGGGGCATCATAGGCCGGATCGTATGCACTGCCTGCTGTATTCCGGAAGCCGATATAAGTGTCATCGGCATTGATCGAATCCCTGGCCAGTTGTATTTTAATATGCTGAGCGTTGTTCGGCGGAAGAGCGCTCGCCAGGCTCTTTTTGCCCGCCATAAAAAGATACATACCTGTGTTTTGTGTGCTTGTTTTGGCCGTTTCGTTAAATATTAAGGTCGGAGACGAACTACTGGTAGCCAATACAAAAAAACCCTGGCCGCTGGCAATAATATTGGACCCGTAGTTGGTCGAGGCACCGCCCTGCTGGTAAGTGTCGTAGTTTTTGGTTAGCGGGTTAAGCTCGTAGATCGTCGTTGAAATGCTGCTGCCGTAAATACCACTGGTTGTTGATGACGTATTGAAATTTTCCCAGTCGATGGAGCAGGGATAAGGATTGCCCACCAGGTTAAAACCACGTACGGTGTAATTACCGCCCGTACCGGAACCTGTATATCCCAGGTTACCCGAACTCGGCGTGTACCAATCGTGTACTGTAAATGAACCGTAATTGGGCATACCTGTGACGCTTAAAGTTGCGGATACCGGCACATAGGTGGTTACTGTTTCGGCTGTCAAAGTGGCCGATGACCTGTTACCCCTGAAAAAGAACAGGTAGCCATTGCCGACAGGAATATTATAGTTCGTACTGCCACCGTTCATATAATAGTTGTAGGCAGTGGCATTGTTGATCTTGCTAATGCCCCAGAAGTTGCCGCTGGTAAAAGTGGCGTTGGAAGGCGTTTGATCTTCGCGGTAAAGATATAGCGTCGGGTTGCCCGATTTATCAAAGCCATTGGTTGTACCACTGGTCCCTGTCAGGTAGGCATACGTGCTTAGGTAGTTAATGCTGTATATTTTGTTCGGGCTTACCGTAGCCGCGTATATCGGCGACGAAAGCAGCCTGTAACCCCGGTAGCCGCTGCCGCCGGTAAGATAGCGCTGAATGGTTAAATTACCGGTAAGCGTACCGCCCGAAGGCATGGCATCCAGCGAAGCGTCCCCTGTAGCGTCCGATTGCAGGGTTACGGTAGCGGTGGAATTAATAGTTAACGATGTCGTTGTGCTGGGATAGGTCGAATTGATTATCTGTATGTCAGCGCCGGGCACCACATTCATCGATCCGCTGCCTGCAATGGTAATTTGCGCACCGGAGTGACACTCGAACGCGGTATTAATAGTAAGGGTAGCACCTGAGTTAATAGTTAGGGTAATATACGGCGACGGATTGGAAGTACCGAACTGGACGATCGCTACGCTAACGCTCGTCGTTACGGTCGGGTCGGGACCGGTATATCCGCTTCCCCCTGCTATATAGGCGTTGTCGTACGCCGTAGGAACATAACCCAGCGACCAGTTACCGGCCGTCGACCAGTTACTGCTTACGCTGCCGGTCCAGTTGTTTCGCTGGCCTACGGCAATACTTACCGTTGTGCTGCCGCTGCCGTTGGCGTTGTAGCCCGTGATGGTATAGGTGACCATAGATGAGGTAGCCGTAGGCGTACCGCTGATATTTCCGTTGGTCACGGTGAAAGTCAGTCCCGAGGGTAGCGTGGCACTAATGGTATAGCCGGTAAGTAGTATCTTTCGGCAGGTTGAACTTGTGCCGTTGTTATCGCCGACAATACAATTGCCTGAGTTATCCACCACCACGCAATAAGGACTTGTAAAGGTGGCTGCTGTCGTTACACCGTTCGTCTCACCGGCCGATCCGCTGCCGGCCAGGGTGGTTACCACCGCGCCCGGGGTAATCGTCCGGATCAGATTATTACCTTCATCCGCAATTTCAAGGTTCTTTGACGCGTCAAATGCAATGCCCCATGGGCTTTTAAAAGTTGCCGCTGTGCTGGTACCGTTCGTTGAACCTGCCGTGCCGCTTCCTGCAAAAGTAGTAACGGTACAAGTGCCCCCTGTATTTATCTCGCGGATCGTATTGCCACTAAAATCGCATACATACAGGTTACCCGATCCGTCGTATACAATACCCGCCGGGTTTTTAAAAGTAGCCGACGTGCCGGTCGTATTATTTGTCTCGCCTGACGTGCCCGTACCCGCTATCGTATTGACGGTGTAAGGGCTGGTAGTACTTAACCTTCTGACCTTATTACCGGTGTAGTCGGTGATATATAAATAAACAACGCCATCATAAGCGATCCCGGCAGGCGCGTTAAACTGGGCCGAAGTACCGTTGCCGTCAACCTCGCCGGCAGTCCCGGAGCCCGCTATAGTTGTTACAGCGTAGGGGCTCGTCGTGCTTACTTTTCTGATCTTGTTGCCGCCATAGTCGGTTACGTATAAATACCCTGAACCGTCATAGACGATACCGGTTGGACCATTGAATTTGGCAGATGTTCCTGTGGTGTTATCTACCTCGCCTGCTACACCTGTGCCGGCTATCACCGTTGCAGTGCCCGAAGAATTGATCTTATAGATATAGTTTCCGGTGTAATCTGTCTCATAGAAATTTCCGCTGCCGTCTGAAACCATTCCGCGCGGATTGTTGATATTCGAAGCGGACGAAACAAAAGTGCTTACGGTGCCGAAAGTTGTTGCAGGAACCGCGCCGCCTGTATTGGTGGGCACCAGCGTAGTAATGGCTGTACCTGTTTGGTAAATATTGCTTGAAGGGCTATAACTGATCACAGGCACCTGCGCGCATAATCCGTTGATTATCAGCACGAAAAAAATAGTGATTCGAAGAGATGGGTAAAGTCTTCTCATAGTTCAACTTTAATTAGGTATAGTAGAACTGCTACCTTTTTACGAACTATGTAAAGAGAAAGTTGCTATTTCGGTTATATTATTGCCTGAAAATCAGCGGTTAACGAAATATGCGTTTATCTAAGAGCCATCAGCGCCTTATGAGCCTGGCTACGTATTTACCAATGATGTCGAACTCGAGGTTTACTACCGAACCTTCGCGTACCTGCCGCAGGTTAGTATGTTCAAAAGTATAAGGTATGATGGCAACTGAAAAACTGTCGCGCCTGGAATCAACTACAGTGAGGCTGATCCCATTAACACAAACAGAACCTTTCTCTACTGTAACATTACCTGTCGAGGCATCATATTCAAAAGTGTATTGCCAGCTTCCGTCGAGTTCACGAAACCCTGTGCAAATGGCGGTTTGATCGACATGTCCCTGGACGATATGACCGTCCAGCCGGCCATTCATTTGCATGCAACGCTCCAGGTTCACGAGGCTGCCCGCTTCCAACGCGCCAAGATTACTCTTATTCAGCGTCTCCTCAATGGCGGTAACCGTGTGTGTGCCATCGGCCAGGGCGACGACGGTAAGACATACGCCATTGTGCGCAATCGACTGGTCGATCTTTAATTCCGAAGCTATTGACGACTTAACGGTAATATGCAGGTTGCCCTGCTTCCTGCGCAGGCCGGTTACCGTTCCCAAAGTTTCGATGATGCCCGTAAACATTCGCCTAAATCGATTTGCTGGCAAATGTAACAGAATATTCAGAAGCGATTGTCTGCGTTATTTAAAATTGCTCCGCACATCCAGGCGTTTATTCCGCAGGTCGATTCCGCCTTCCAGTATGGATTTCAGGTTGGCCAGGTAAAATGTCCAGCCTGTTTGACATTGCACGAACAGGTTCCGGTTGGGATCGGGCTCTTCTTTGATGTTTTCCTGGGTAAGTTCGAGTATAGTAAGGCGGCTCGCACTGCGGACATTAATGCTCACAACCGTGTCGTCCGTAAAGGTAAATTTTAAAAAGTCGATGCTGTTCATTTCAAGTATCCGGCCTTTTTCCACGGTGCTGTCATCAAAGCCATGCCACCACCATTCGTAAGTGTCCTCTTTCATAATAAACTCCTCCGGTTCCCGCAGTCTTCCTGTGATAGTATACAAGTTGGCCTTGCGTAAAAACCAGCTTTCCAATCCTGCCGGGGTAGCCCATGCCTTGTAAACACGCCGCGCATCGACGTTAAAGTCGGCGGTTATCCTGAATTTGGTCCAATCGTGCCCGGCCATAGTATGTGTTTTTCCATCACAAAAATATTAATTAATTCATTGGCCTTTTGTTAAATTGCCTTTAATTCTGCAGGGTGGAAAACAATGAAACAAAGTGCCGGGATACTTTTATATCGCATACGGAACGATCGGACAGAGGTTTTTCTTGTACATCCCGGAGGACCATTTTTCCGGAATAAGGACGAGGGCGGATGGACGATTCCAAAAGGTGAATTTGGTGACGATGAAAAGGCGCTAACGGCTGCAAAAAGAGAATTTAGAGAAGAGACTGGCCAAACCATTGCCGGCAAATTTATTGCGTTAAGCCCGGTGAGACTAAAAAGCGGCAAAAAGATTTATGCCTGGGCGGTTGAGGGCGAGATCGATCATGAAACCATTGTAAGTAATTTATTCGAAATAGAATGGCCGCCAAGATCGGGTAAAAAGCAGCGTTTTCCTGAGGTGGACAAAGCCGGCTGGTTTGACACAGAAATAGCGAAGACAAAAATTAATCCCGCGCAATCTAAGCTGATCGACGAGCTCTGCCAAATCCTTATTGCCTAAGACAATTTTTTTCTGTTTTTTACCCAGTTTGAAGCGGCAGGTTCAGCCTCACCGTTCAAGGCAGCATGTCGCACGCTCAGCAGTTTTTCCATCAACAAAACTGCAATCCGTTCCTCGTCCTCGTAAGTTTCGTTAAGCGCGCCGGGCGTAAAATATTTTTGTACAAAATGGGTATCAAATTTGCCCGAAACGAATGCCTCATGCTGCATCACAAACTTTCCGAAACCCAAAGTTGTGGTGATACCGGTTACCTGGTATTCGCTGATAGCCCTGATCATTCGTGCAATAGCCTCCGGACGGTCTTTTCCGTACGCAACCAGTTTGGCTATCATCGGATCGTAATAAATCGGGATTTCCATACCCTGTTCGAATCCATCGTCTACCCGGATGCCGGGTCCTTTCGGAGTTACATAGGTCTGGAGGGTGCCGATGTCGGGAAGGAAATTATTGGCAGGATCTTCGGCATACACGCGCAGTTCGACGGCGTGTCCATTAATTTCCAGATCCTCCTGCTTAAAGCTGATCGGTTCACCCCGTGCTATCTTAATTTGCTCCTTTACCAGGTCGATGCCGGTTATCAATTCGGTTACAGGGTGCTCTACCTGCAAACGGGTATTCATCTCGAGGAAATAAAAGTTCAAATGGTCGTCCATAATGAACTCGACCGTGCCAGCCCCGGTGTAATTCACCGATCGCGCCACATCTACCGCACAACGCCCCATTTGCCGGCGAATTTGGGGCGTCAATACGGACGATGGCGCTTCCTCTATCACTTTCTGGTGGCGTCGCTGCACCGAGCATTCACGCTCGAACAGGTGTACAATGTTGCCGTGCGTGTCGCCTAATACCTGTATTTCAATATGCCGCGGCGAAGACACATAGCGCTCGATGAAAACTGAGCCGTCGCCGAACGCCGATGTCGCTTCGGATACTGCCAGGTGCATCTGCTCTTCGAAATCATCAACCTTTTCCACGATGCGCATGCCCTTGCCGCCGCCGCCTGCCGCAGCCTTGATGAGGATAGGAAAGCCCACTTCGACAGCCCTTTTTTTCGCGTCGGAAACGTCTGTGATCGCTTCCTCCGTGCCGGGAACCATAGGGATATTATATTTCATAGCGGCAGCTTTGGCTGCCAGCTTATTGCCCATTACCTCCATAGCCTCGGGCGAAGGGCCGATCAATATCAACCCTGCATCGCGCACCATTTTGGCAAAGGCCGGGTTTTCGGATAGGAAACCGTAGCCCGGGTGGATACCGCCGGCGCCTGTTTTTTTACATGCTTCGATGATTTTTTCACCCGCAAGATACGACTGACTGGAAGGCGCCGGCCCAATATGAACGGCTTCGTCGGCATAGCGTACATGGAGCGCATCGCGGTCGGCATCTGAGTAAACAGCTACCGTTTTTATGCCCATCTCGCGGGCCGAGCGCATTATCCTTAATGCGATCTCGCCGCGATTGGCAACAAGTATCTTTTGCATATCAGCAAATGTATAAGATTTTGAACCGAATAAGGCAAAA
>JAFDZK010000132.1 GCA_018267005.1 Bacteroidota bacterium | reverse complement strand
AATTTGAATTTGCAAGGGCGGTAGCTTTAGGTAATGAAAGCGAAAATTCAAAGGATCGGGCCGTAAATAATTTGATTCGGTACGCCGCGGCGCTGGAAATAAATTCAGAACATCCAATTGCTACCGGGATTGTAACAAATGCAAAGAAGCGATCACTCCACATACCGGAAGCAAAAAACTTTAGGGCAATAACAGGGAAAGGAGTTGAAGCCGATGTAGAAGGCAACAACATCAAGGTGGTCAGCCCCGCCTATCTCCAGGAGATGAAAATCGCTTTGCCAAAAAACTTTCAGTCAAATGGAAGTGAAACTATCGTATTTGTTATTGGCAATGAAAGGTTATCCGGCTATATCGCTTTATCTGACACCCTCCGGCCGGAATCTGCTGCGGCGATACAAACGTTGCGCGATAATGATATAAAATCTATTTTATTAACCGGGGATAACCAGGAGGTAGCCGAAAGTATAAGTACCCAATTAAAAATGGACGGATTCTTTGCAGAGGTTTTACCGCATCAAAAACTGGAGAAAATCAAAACGCTGCAAAATGATGGTGAATTTGTGGCGATGACCGGCGACGGAGTGAATGATGCTCCAGCGCTTGCTCAGGCCGATATTGGAATAGCAGTAGGTTCCGGAAGCGATATTGCAGCGGAAACGGCAGGCATCGTTTTAGTCAACAGCAATCCGAAGGACATTGTTAGCCTGATACTATTCGGTAAAGCAACATACCGGAAAATGGTACAGAACCTCATCTGGGCAACCGGCTATAATGTGGTCGCCCTGCCGCTGGCCGCTGGTGTGCTTTATAAACAAGGCATATTGTTAAGCCCTGCAGCAGGGGCAATACTCATGAGTGTTAGTACCGTGGTGGTGGCTATCAACGCTGGTTTATTAAAAGTGAAGACGTGACGAACCCTTATACTTGCCAAAAGGCATTTTGAAAAAGCTTATTTTCATCTTAGTATCTAAGTTTGCAGAACATGGAAACATCCCGGAAAATAATCTACGACACCGATCAGCTGAATCAGATTATCCTGCACAGGCGAAGCATATACCCTTACCAATACATTAAAGGAAAGCAGGTGCCCGACGAGATCATCCGGCAGATACTTGAAAACGCCATCAGGGCACCAAACCATAAGCAAACCGAGCCCTGGCGTTTCAAGGTGTTCACCCGTGAGGGCCTGAAATATTTCGCAGAGTTGCAGGCTGGCTTGTATCACCAGTATGCAGGGGAAAACTATAACCAGGACCGTTATAAGAAGATGCGGGATTATCCCCTGATGTCATCCCATGTAATTTCAATCGGTATGGAGCGGGATGCGACAGGTAAGCTTCCCGAGATCGAAGAAATCGAGGCGGTAGCATGTGCCGTTCAGAATATGTTTTTAACCGTTACAGCTTATGGCCTCGGCTCCTACTGGACTACGGCTGGCATTACCTATTTTGAAGAAGCGAAGTCCTACTTTGATCTGCAACCGAAAGATAAATTACTTGGGTTCTTTTATATCGGCTACCCGGCAAAACCTATTACCGCTGTTTCAAAAAGAAATCCGTTAGAAGTAAGTACAGGGTGGATAGACAGTGATCGGGCTGACCTCCAGGAACTGCTTTCAAAAAATGAAACCGTAATACATGAAAAATCATCTGTAGAAGAAATTGTTGAACACGACCATGCAGATGAACATGAAAACAGCAGCAAATGGGTCGTTTTCCTGACGGTAGTCACTATGATCCTGGAAATAGTTATCGGGTATTTTTCAAATTCAATGGCATTAACCGCTGAAGGATGGCATATGTCAACGCATGTGTTTGCTATCGGCTTAACCTGGCTGGCTTATTTGCTGACAAGAAAGTACGGACAGTCAAATAAATTTTCATTCAAAAAACAAAAGGTGCTTTCACTTTCTGGGTTCACCAGCGCCATAATTCTTCAGTTTATCGCCGTTATAATGGCTATTGAATCTATCGGGCGGCTTTTCCATCCACTTGTCGTCAACTTCAGCGCAGCGATTATGGTTGCCACCGTTGGCTTAATTGTAAACGGCATCAGCGCTAAGATGCTTCATCACAGACATGAGCATCATGATCATAACATTCGGGCAGCTTATATCCACGTGCTTGCAGACGGCCTGACAAGCCTGACTGCCATAATAGCTTTAGGTCTGGGCTGGTATTTTCACATTTACTGGCTGGATGATCTAAGTGGATTAATCGGGGCATTAGTGATTACAGGCTGGGCTGTTCAATTAATCAAAGGATCAGGGCGTACTCTTATTGACTATGCTAAAATTGAATGACGTATTGAAATAATTGAAAGGCTTAGAAAAATGAATAGTAGTTTCCATACCTTAGTAAAGTGAAAAGGTTTGTAGCAATATTGTTACTATCAGTTTACCTTATATCCTGCCTGGGTATAGGAGTGAACCGTTTTTATTGCTGCGGTAAACTTGCTGGCATAACATTGACCCTTGCTTCAGCCGATCATTCAGATAAGGATAACTGCTGCAAACATGAAAGCAAAAGTTTTAAAATAAAGGATAGCCATGTGTCGGTGAACGCCACGGTGCTAAACCCAATCACACCGGCTATATTGCCGGAGCCTGCTTACGGGATTGCAGTTAACATCCTTTCGGAATCAGCCATTCGTACCGGTTACCAGGCGAACGCTCCTCCGGGAGACCCTGATATACCCATCTATACCCTCAACTGCGCCTACAGGATTTGACCTGTACTTTTCATAGCCATACAATCCTGTACCGGCTATAATTCAATTAGAATCCATCTTAATTCATAATTAACGCATTGGCTTTGCCTGTGCTATTTATTCATTTTCAATTTTTTAACACATGAAAAAAGTAATGCTGATGGCTGTTGCCATCCTGTTTTCTGCCACGACCGTTTTTGCTTCCAATGGCACCAATGCTGTTTCAGACACGACTAAAACTAAAAAGGTAAAGCCTGCCCCAAAAGTGCAGTACACCTGCACCATGCACCCGGAAGTGCTGAGTGATAAACCCGGCAAATGCCCGAAATGTGGTATGACCCTGGTTAAAAAGACCGATAAAAAGAAACCGGCAGAAAAAATGAAAATGTAATTCATTCAACCCTCCGCTGTTTGGCGGAGGGTTGATTAAAGCAATTAAGATGATAAACCAATTGATCAGCCTGTCCTTAAAAAACAGGTATATCGTACTGCTGATCGCCATTGCCCTGTTTGCGTGGGGGGCTTATGCGGTCAAACAAAATCCGATTGACGCCATACCCGACCTGTCGGACAACCAGGTGATCGTTTTTACCGAATGGCAAGGGCGCAGCCCGCAGATCATGGAAGACCAGGTAACCTATCCGTTGGTTAGTAACCTGCAAGGTATCCCAAAAGTAAAAGCCATTCGTGCGACCTCTATGTTCGGGATGAGCTTTGTGTACATCGTTTTTGAGGATAAAGCCGATGTGTACTGGGCGCGTAGCCGGGTATTGGAAAGACTAAACTACGCACAGCGTTTATTGCCGGAAGGCATTACACCCACATTGGGGCCGGATGGCACAGGCGTCGGCCATGTGCTTTGGTACACGCTCGACGCCAAAGGCATGGATCTGGGCGAACAGCGCGCCCTACAGGACTGGTATGTGAAATTAGGCCTGCAAACCGTATCCGGTGTAAGCGAAGTGGCCTCTTTTGGCGGCTTTGAAAAGCAATACCAGGTCAGCATCGATCCGCACAAGCTGAATTATTACAACATATCCTTAGCGCAGGTGCTTAAAGCGGTTAAAAGCAATAACAATGATGTGGGCGGGCGTAAGTTTGAAATGAACGGCACCGGCTATATCGTTCGCGGCCTGGGCTATATTAAAAGCTTAGCGGATGTCGAGAACATGCCTATCGGTGTGATCAATGCTATACCAGTTAAGATCAAAGATGTGGCCACCGTTCAAATGGGCGGCGATGAACGTCTGGGTATCTTTGACCGGAATGGCGACGGAGAAGCCGTAGGTGGTATCGTCGTGATGCGCTATGGTGAAAATGCCGACAAAGTTATCCATGCCGTTAAGGATAAGATGGCCGATATTCAAAAAGGCTTGCCTGCGGGTGTAACGTTCAAGATCGCTTATGACCGCAGCGAACTCATTGAAAGCGCGGTTAATTCAGTGAAACATACGCTGATAGAAGAAATGGTCACCGTATCCATTATTGTCATCCTGTTCCTATTTAGCTGGCGAAGCGCTTTAAGTATCATTATTCAGATACCCATTACCATTGCTGCCAGCTTCATTTTGTTAAACTTCTTTGGTATCAGTTCTAATATTATGTCCTTAACAGGTATCGCTTTAGCTATCGGGGTTATCGTGGATAATGGCATCGTCATGGTCGAAAACTCGCACCGGAATTTATCCATCGCCCAACAACAAGAAAAATCATGACCACAGCAGAAAGAATAAAGATCATTGAAGCCTCCTGCAAGCAGGTTGGCCGTGGCGTGTTTTTCTCTACGCTCATCATCGTCGCGTCCTTCCTGCCGGTTTTTTTACTGGAGGGACAGGAAGGCAAATTGTTCGGCCCTTTAGCCTGGACAAAAACATTTATACTGGCCATTGACGCCATACTTGCAGTGACATTAGCGCCTGTTCTCATCTCTTTCTTTCTGAAAGGGAAGTTAAGGACGGACGACCATAACCCGCTGAACCGTGGCCTGGAAAGGGTTTATCGCCCGGTACTGGATTGGTGCGTGACCTGGCGTAAAACAACCATAGGTATCAATATCATTGCTTTAGTAATTAGCATACCCTTATTGCTTTCTTTAGGCAGCGAGTTTATGCCGCCACTGGATGAGGGAACGATCCTCTTTATGCCGGTTACCCAGCCGGACGTCTCCAATGCCCAGGCCAAACAGGTTTTACAGGTACAGGACAAGATCATTAAAAGCGTACCTGAAGTTGCTAACGTTTTGGGCAAAGCCGGGCGGGCGAATACCGCTACCGATAATTCACCGATCAGCATGACAGAAACCATTATCCTGTTGAAACCAAGGGAAGCATGGCGAAAAGGGATTAAGAAGGAAGATATTATTAATGAGCTGAATGCCAAACTGCAAATTCCCGGTGTGGTGAACGGCTGGACACAGCCTATCATCAACCGTATCAATATGTTGTCTACGGGTATCCGCACGGATGTGGGGCTAAAAGTTTACGGCCAGAACCTGGACACCATCAACACACTTGCAAATCAGATGAAGCAGGCTTTGAACGGCTTGAACGGCGTCAAAGACCTCTATGTTGACCCGATAACCGGCGGCAAATACCTGGATATCCAGGTCAATAAAGAAGCAATCGGTCGTTACGGTTTAAGCGCGGATGATGTCAATGAAGTCGTGGAAAGCGCCATAGGCGGCATGAACCTGACCAGGACAATTGAAGGCAGGCAGCGATTTAGCGTCAATGTCCGCTTTGCGCAGGATTACCGCAACAACCTGGATGCTATCAAACGCACGCTCGTACAAACGTCCGGCTATGGCCCCATACCACTATCATCCGTGGCGGATATCAGGATCAGCAATGGCCCGGCCATGATCCAATCGGAAAATGCTTTATTACGGGGCACCGTATTGTTTAACGTACGTGACCGTGACCTGGGCAGTACCGTCAAAGAAGCCCAGGACAGGTTGAATGCGATGGTTAAAACTTTACCAAAGGGCTATTATATCGAATGGAGCGGCCAGTATGAGAATTTGATCCGGGCAGAGCATACCTTGAAGCTGATACTGCCGATTGTCCTCCTTATCATTTTTGCCTGCCTGTACTTTGCTTTCCATTCTATCCGGGAAGCATTTTTTAGCCTGATCTCCATTCCTTTTGCCCTCATTGGCGGGGCTTATATGGTTTACTTCTTCGGCGTGCATTTATCTGTCGCAGTTGCGGTTGGCTTTATCGCCTTGTTTGGCATCGCTGTAGAAACGGGCATCGTGATGGTCATATACCTGAACGATGCCATGCAACAAATGGTCGCCCTGAAGGGCAACAGTAAAGAAACGATCACTAAATCTGATTTAAGGGAATATGTGATGAACGGCGCAGTAAAACGCCTGCGGCCAAAATTGATGACCGTTTGCGTGGCGTTATTTGGTTTAGTACCGGTGCTGTGGGCAACCGGGACAGGCAGCGATGTCATGTTACCCATCGTATTGCCGATGATCGGCGGGGTATTAACTTCTTCCACACATATCTTGCTCGTCACACCGCTTATCTTTTTGATGGTAAAGGAATATGAGTTGAAGAAATATGGCAAACTGGAAGTATTGGAGGTAAAGGAATAATGAAAAAGTATTATATTATATTAACGGCGTTGTTAGGTCTGGCCGGCTTTGCACAAGCACAGCGCTTCCCTTTAGACAGCGTGACCGCCCGTGTAAGCACCAACCCGGCCTTGCAGGCTTATGATGCCAAAGGCAGCGCACAGAATGCTTATGCTACGGGGGCAAGGAGTTTGGATGCCCCTAAGATCAGCGCAGGCCAGTACCAGGTGCCTTACCAGCTGAACCCCAGCGGCGGCTCATTTATGGTACAGGCAGAGCAAATGTTTACCAACCCGGCCAAGCTAAAAGCCAAAGAAGATTATATGAAAGGCCAGTCCCAGGTAACGGCAGCCGATAAGGGCTTTCTCAAAAATCAACTCATTTCCCAGGCCAAACAATACTATTATGAACGCGTGGTTTTGGAAAAGAAACTGGCCCTGTTACAGCACACCAAAGAATTACTGGATTATATGCTCAAAGATGCCAATATCCGGCTAACCTATAGCAAGGAGAAGCTGCCGAACATCTATAAGGCCAAGGCAGAGCTTTTTCAACTGGACAACGTCCGTGAGCAGTTGACCAACGATATCAGCCAGAAGAATATCATGCTCAATACCTTGATGAACCGGGATAAACAAGCCGCTTTTTCGGTGGACACTACTATCATTTTAAAAGATTACGAAACCATCATAACGGACACCGCCCGCCTTGCTGCCGGCCGGAGCGATATTAAAGGGATCAACCGCAATATTGACCTGCAACAATTAAATGCAAAAATGGAGTATGCCAAACGCAAACCCGATTTTGGCATTCAGGCGGGACATATGCAAAGTTACGGCGGGTTTGCGAATCAATATATTTTAATGGGTACCGTAACCATTCCAATTGTGCCCTGGGCAGCTAAGGAATACAAAGCGAACCTTAAAGGTATCCGCTATGAGGTGGAGGAACTGCAACAGAAAAAACTGGATATCCTCAACCAGGCACAAGGTCAACTCGCGGCATTAAGAACGGATATGGGCAGCAAAAAAAGGCAGTTGAAAAACTATGAACAGAACATCATACCCGCTTTGCAAAATAGCTATAAAACGGCACTGCTGGCCTATGACCAAAATACAGGCGATCTCCCGTCGGTTTTAGATGGTATCAAAAGCCTGCAAACCGTACGCATGGAGGCTTTAGACCGATTACAGGAATTGTTAACGTTACAGGTAGCTTATGAAAGGGAATATGAAAGCAATTAAAATCCTCCTGATCGCTTTTGTGGCCGTCATGAGCGCCTGCACGAATCCAAAAACGACTGCTGTCGCGAACCAGGCAAAAAGCGAAGTCAAATACACCTGCCCGATGCACCCGCAGGTACTCGAAGATCATCCCGGTAGTTGCCCGATCTGCGGCATGACGCTGGTTAAAAAATCTGGACAGGCCAGTGAAGGTGCCGGCATTAGTTTAAATACCGTGCTTCAACCGGTCAATTCTACGGTCGTTTCTTCGGTTAAGACGATTACACCCGAGCAAAAAGAAGTACCAACCACAATTTCGGCGGACGGTTACCTTGATTTTGATACGCGGACGTTCAATAATATCGCCTCTCGCTTTTCAGGGCGCATTGAAAAGCTTTACATCAAATATGCCTTTCAGGAAATCCACCAAGGTCAGCGCATTTTCGACATTTACAGCCCGGAAATGGTAACGGCTCAACAAGACCTGCTCTACCTCAGCAAAAATTCACCTGCGGAAACAGCCTTGCTGAATGCAGCCAAACAAAAGCTATTGTTACAGGGCATGACCTATGAACAGGTGAAGCAGGTCATAAAAAGCGGTAAGCCGTATTACAGCCTGCCGGTTTACAGTCCTTATGAAGGCCATGTACATGATATGCCGCATGGCCAGATGGGCAGCACGGCAGATACGCGCCCAGTAACGGAGTTTGCTAATAACCTGCCTTTAGCCATCAAGGAGGGCATGTATGTCCAAAAGGGGCAAACCTTGTTCAATGTGGTTAACCCGCATCAGTTATGGGCGATCATCAAAATTGACCCTTCGGATATGGCGGCTTTAAAATTGAACCAGCCGGTTAAGATCACGTTACCCGATCTGCCGGGCAAAAAGATCAGCTGCAAGGTGAACTTCATTGAACCTGTTCTACAGAATGGAGATAAGACGACAAGCATCAGGGTTTACCTCGACAACATGGATCACAATCTAAAAGTAAACAGCCTACTTAAAGCCGAAATCCAAACCGGGCGGACTAACGGCTTGTGGATACCGCGTTCTGCTGTTATTGATCTGGGCCGGACACAGATCGTATGGCTGAAACAAGGAGCAGCATATCAGGCAATTCAGGTAAGCACCGGTGCGATAACTAACAATCAAATACAAGTGACAAAAGGTTTAACTGCTACTGATACCTTGGCAGCAAACGCCCAATATTTAACCGACAGCGAAAGCTTTATTAAAACGGAAAGTCATGACTAAATTGAAAATTTTATTGCTGCTCTTAATTTTAGTAGCGACTGCGTGCAAGCAAAAACCGCAGCAAGTAGTTCAGCAGCAAACCAAAGCTTATTATACCTGTTCCATGCACCCCCAGATACATGAGGATCATCCTGGTAATTGCCCGGTTTGCGGCATGAAACTGATCAAAGTGGAACTTACCGGCTCAGGTAACACCGCATCAGATAAACTCACCCTGACAGCAACGCAGATTGAATTGGCCGGAATCCGAACCGATACCGTGCGCGAACAAAATACAGGTAATGAAAAAACGCTCACTGGCACAGTAACCACTAATGAAAACACAGCTGCCGAATTGAGTGCAAGAATAGCGGGCCGGGTACAGCAGCTATTCGTAAGAACCGTTGGAGAAAAAGTCGACGTCGGGCAACCCGTGTATGCTTTATATAGCGAGGATTTGCAGGAAGCGGAAAAGGAATACCTGTTGGCTAAACAGCAGCAAAAGCTTTTACATAATCCTGATGTAGACTACCTACAACTGATCAGCGCCGCTGAAAATAAACTCAAATTATGGGGTTTAACCGCCGCACAGATCAATAAGCTGGCCGCTTCAAACAAAGTAGCTGCTACAACCACCGTATTAAGTCAAGTCAGTGGAACTGTAAGCGAAATAGCGGTGCACGAGGGAGATTATGTGACTGAGGGGATGATGGTATTGAAAACTCAGGCATTGAACAGCTTATGGGTGGAAGCCCAGTTATACGCCGGTGAGGCCGGGAGCTATAAATTAAATGATCGGGTAAGCGTCTCCTTTCCTGATCTGAATGGACAAGTAATCAATGGCAAGGTAGCGTTCATTAACCCTGAATTATCGGATGCGTCCAAAGTTGATCTGATCCGCGTCAGCATTCCTAATCCACAGGGGCTGATCCGGCCGGGTATGCTGGCTTATATTTCACTTGGTGGTAATGGTGCACGTTCGTTAGCTGTTCCGACATCTGCGGTATTAAGTGACGGCAAAGGCAGTAAGGTATGGGTAAAAAATGCAGAAGGCAGCTTTTCACCAAGGATGATTAAACCTGGCCAAGCCAATCAAAACTATGTGCAAGTGCTATCCGGCTTAGATGCAGGTGCCATTGTCGTTACCAATGGAGCCTATTTATTGAACAGCGAAGCGACCTTCAAGAACGGGAATGATAACATGGCTGGCATGAAAATGTAAGTCGATCTCTAATAAGCTTTTCGTAACCTGTCCGCCAACTCGTCCGGTAAGGGGCTTGCTTCAACAGCGTTAGCGGCTCTTTCTATATCGTACGCAAATCTGATAAATTCAACCTTGATACTGTCTTCTATAGTTAATAGCACGTAACAACCGTCGGGGTTGCCATCTTTGGGTTTGCCGACCGAGCCGATATTAACGACATGTTTTTCGCCAATGATCCGGTGGTATGGTAAGTGCGAATGGCCTACGCAAAGCACATCGGCTTTTGCTTCACTCATCATCCCCAGCACATAGCTTTCATCCAGGTCTTCGAGTACGTATTCATTAATGCTACGAATGCTACCGTGTGCCAGTACAATATTCACGTTTGAATATTCGAGCCTGATATGAGCCGGTAACGTATTTAGGTAAGCGCGGTTATCAGACGACACCAATTCATAGGCATGCCCTTTTATTTTTTGGTCGTGATTGCCTGCTAAAGTAGCGATACCACGATTACGTATTTGCGCAATGACTTCATTCGGCCAGATGTTATAACCAATCATATCGCCTAAGCAATAAACCGCATCAACTTTACGGCTACCCAGGTCGGTCAAAAACGCTTCAAATGCCGGTAGGTTGGCGTGTATATCTGAAAAAAGTGCAATCCTCATCTTAACCGTTCTTTAACATGTCTGCGTACTCGTTAGGTAGGGGGCTATCCTCAACCGCTTTCGCTGCTTTTTCAATATCATAATCAAAGCGGATAAACTCAACCTGGATGCTATCCTTAGTTGTTTTAGAACTATGCTCGTTGATATGCAATAACACATAACCGCCACGCGGGTCTTTATCTTTCGGCTTACCTACGGAACCGATATTGATAGCGTGATAAAACTGGTCATTCGCTGTCAGTATTCGGTGGTATGGCTGATGGGTATGGCCAAAGCATAGCACGTCCGCATCCGCAGTTTCCATAATGCGCAGCATGCTCTTTTCGTCCCGGTCTTCAAACAAGTACTCGTTCACTTTACGGGGACTGCCATGTACGAACATTACATTAAGCTTGTCGCCATTCAGTTGGTATTCTAACCTGATATGTGCTGGCAGTGTACGCAAATAAGCGCGCTGTTCATCTTTTATAACTTCGTTGGTATAAGCGATTGATACTTTACCTAAAGCCTTCTCCTCGTCTGTTTTATAGGCGCAGCCACAATCATCGCTATGTCTGCCGATACCAAAGTCGTAATTACCGGTTATGCACGGAATATTACGCTTACGTATTTCATCGATCACTTCGTTTGGCCAGATATTATAACCTACCAAATCACCGAGGCAATAAATGGCATCAGGTTGTTGTTTTTCTACGTCGGCAAAGAACGCCTCCAGCGCAGGCAGGTTGGCGTGTATATCAGAGAAAAGGGCTATTTTCATTTAGCTACAGATAATGGTTTGTTATAATATTTCTTACGGAAGTAAAAGGCCAGGTTCACTAAAGCGATCAGGGCAGGTACTTCAACGAGCGGGCCGATCACGCCAGCAAAAGCTTCACCTGAATTGATACCGAACACGCCGATGGCTACGGCAATAGCCAGTTCAAAGTTATTGCCGGTTGCCGTAAAGGCGATAGATGTAGAACGCGAGTAATCCGCACCGAACGACTTGCCAATAAAAAAGCTCAGCACGAACATAATCGTAAAGTAGATCACGAGCGGTAATGCTATACGAAGCACATCAAAAGGGATCTG
>JAFDZK010000131.1 GCA_018267005.1 Bacteroidota bacterium | reverse complement strand
AGATAGATTGATTTTTATGTTTTAGGAATGGCAGGTTAATTGCTTTTTTTCTAATTGTTCACAAATTTACAATTAATGCGTTATTGCAAAAGTTTAGTGGCAAACCAAAGAGGAAGCAAAAATCCTGCGCAGTCGGTAAACGTAGTAATGATGATCGAAGACGCCACCGCAGGATCAATACCAACCCGTTTTAAAATTAATGGAATGGATGAACCTGTTAGCCCTGCCACAATCAGGTTACCCGTCATTGCAAGAAACAATACAATTCCCAATTTCAAACTGGCATCGTATACCAGGGCGATGGCAAACACAATCAGCCCATTAGCTGCACCATTGATCATACCCACCAAAAATTCCTTTATCACCGTACTGTACGCCTGGTTATCTGTCAGGTCCGTCAGTGAAATCCGGCGCACGGTAACTGCAAGCGCCTGCGTTGCGGCGTTTCCGCCCATACCGGCAATGATCGTCATATAAGCCGCAATAATCGGGATGTTTTGCACGGTGCTGTCAAAATGCCGGATGATCGATGCAGCTAAGTATGCCGTCCCCAGGTTAATAACCAGCCACGGGAGGCGGCTTTTTACCGCTGCCTTCCAGTTACCGCTCAGTTCCTCGTCTTCCGATACACCGGATATCTTCAATATATCCTCTGTGCTTTCTTCTTCCATTACGTCGATGATATCGTCGACGGTTACCCGGCCGAGCAGCTTCATATGGTCATCGACCACCGGTATGGTAGTTAAGTTATATTGCTTGAACAGGTCGGCGACGTCTTCCTGGTCGAGATCAGCTTTAACATATACAAAATCCTTGTTTACCAGTGTATCTATCCAGGTGTTGGCATGGGCTTTAATGACGGATTTGAGCGAGAGTATTCCTTTCAGAATGTTATCATCGTCTACAGCATAAATGGTGTAAAACTCCTCCATTTCTTCCGATTGGCGGATGATCTCCTCAAGCGCTTCTTTCTTGTTCAGGTTGATGTTCACCTTGATGACATCCGTATTCATGATGCCGCCAGCCGTATCTTCGGCATAGCTCATCAGCGCACGGATATTGGTGGCGTCTACCTGGTCGATATCTTCCAGTATTTCCTTCTGCTCGTCCTCGTCTAACTGCGAAATGATATCCGATGCATCGTCATAGTCCAGTTCTTCGACGATCTCCGAGCGTTTCTCCGGGTCGAGGTTGATCAGCAGTTCGCCAGGGTCCTGCTCCTCATCCATTTCGGAAATAACATCCGAGGCTTCTTCTGTGGGAAGGATATTGATGATCCGCTCGCGCGCCTCAACCGGCAGGCGTTCGAAAAGTATAGCGATCTCCGAGGCATGGTATTCGGACAATACCTGCTGTAACTCAGCATCATCCCCTTCAAGCGCGGTTTTGATGCGCTCCAGGTCTTCCTTATTGATCTCGAACGACTGCATACCCGACTAAAGTAACACAAATCCGGCGCAAGTGGCGATAAAAAATTGGAATAAAATGAATGCGAAAAATTAAGGTAAATGATCAGGCGCTGTACTCGTATTTCGCGATTACAGCGGGCAATTTTTCAAGTTTTGCAAGCACCTGGTTTACGCGTATTTTCCTGATAGCAACTTTGATCGAACAACTGTTATCAAAGTGCTGCTCCAGGATTTCCAGGTCCTCATCTTTGACAATGCGCATTACCTCGTTTATTTGCAGGTATTCAAAATCCAGCGTATACACGTCGTTCACCGTTTTTTCAATGACCCTTGCTTCGTTAACGGCCAGTTCGGCTGCGGTTTTATAGGCATTGATGAGCCCGGGAACGCCGAGCAGCGTTCCGCCAAAATATCGTACGACGAAAACGGCCACATTGGTCAGGTTGCGTGAAAGGAGTACGTTCAGTATCGGCCTGCCGGCCGTTCCCGAAGGTTCTCCGTCATCGTTGATGCGAAATATCGAGCGGTCGGTACTCCAGCGCATCGCCCAGCAATAATGGTTGGCTTTCGGATGCTGCTGTTTCAGGCCGGCGACAAGGGTTTTAATATCCTGTTCCGATTGAATAGGGTATGCGTATGCCAGGAACTTGCTTCCACGATCGCGAAAAACGCCTTCAGCAGGTTTTTCGATGGTCAGGTAAGTGTCGTCAAAAAGCATCAGAAACGTTCAAACAGATCGGGGAATGCGTTGATCAAAATCGCGATGATCCCTAAGAAAATTCCGGCAATGTTCAGTCTGCTCAGTTTTTCCCTGAATATGAACAGGCCGACGAGCGCCCCTAAAACAATTACACCGATATCCATGGTCGAAAATACCGATGCCGGCCTTGTGGCTAAAGCCTGGTGCGCTTTAATATAAAACAGGATATTGCCAAAGTTGGCAGCCCCCAATATCCAGCCGATGAAAATGTGCGGCCATGAAAAGCGTTTTTGCTTATTGGCAACCAGGTAGATCAGCCCGATAATAGAAACTATGAATGCGATAATGAAGATAATGAATAGAGAATCGGTAAAGGATACCTCATTCGTTTTGGCGACTTCTTTCAGCAAGACGTCTATCAGCCCCATGCCGACAAATATCACGACCAGGTAAAGCCACGAGAAGGTCGACCTTCTTCGCACCGCCCGTTTTTGTTTCCACGGAATGAGGCAGATAAGCGCGGTGAAGCCGATAGACAGGCTGACTATTTTGGTCGTATTCAGATTTTCGCCGAACACCAGGAACGCGGCCAGTACCGGGATGAATAACGACAGGCGCTGGGCTGCGTCGGTGCGGACGATGCCCGTTACCTTGATGGAAGCCGCGATGACGATAAAAAGCACCGGCAGCAATATGCCCAGCGAGGCGTAAGTAACCATGGGCCCATTGGGCAAGTGGGCCAGGTGCGGCCTGAAAAAAATCCACGTAAGCAGTATGGCGGCCGAGTAGTTCCAGGTGATGGCCTGGTACACATCGATCTGGTAACGTTTAGCCAGCTTAAGCAGTACAGATACCGTTACGCTGAAGCAAATGCTTAAAAGTATGTAAAACATTTAGTGATACGGCTTATGATATAAAACCTGCAACTCGTCGCCGCCGATTGTATATCGTTCTTGTTTTGTTCCGGCAATATACGGCGCTTTGATACCTTCTTTTAAAACCGGACTCCCGGTAAATATCCTTGCCTCATCCCAAAGTCCGGCTTCAATAAAGCTATGGAGCGTATGCGCTCCGCCTTCAATAATCACCGACTGTATATCCTGCAAATAAAGCTGGTACAGGATATATTGAGGTACAAAGCGTTCAAAGTCTTCCAGTGCAATATACTTAATTTTGCCATCAATGTCAGTTTTCACTTCATTGAACACCAGTGTTTCAACCGATTGGTCGAAAACATGAAGATCGCGGCTCAATTCCAGGCGCCTGTCTATAACCACCCGTTTTGGCGACTTGCCGGGCCATAAACGCGTATTCAGTTGCGGGTTATCGGCGGCTACGGTGTTCTTTCCTGCTAATACGGCATCTTCCTCGCCGCGCCATTTGTGCACCAGCTTGCGTGATTCGGTTCCTGTTATCCAAAATTGACCGCCGTCGGCCGGCGCAAAAAATCCATCAACGGTTTGCGCCCATTTCAGGATAACGTACGGGCGTTTTTTCTGTACGCGGGTGAAAAAACGCCGGTTCAGCCAGCGGCAATCTGGTTCTAACACGCCAGTCGTTACGTCAATTCCGGCATGCTGCAGTCTTTCGATCCCCTTTCCGTCAACTTGTTCGAAGGGGTCGCGGCAGCCAACCACTACATGCGGTATCTGGTGTTTAACGATCAGGTCAGCGCAGGGCGGCGTTTTACCATAGTGCGCACAGGGTTCCAGCGATACGTACATGGTGCTGTTTTGCAGTAATTCCCCGGCATTATCATACCTGGATAATACGTCGTTCACCGCATTTACTTCAGCGTGCGCCTGGCCGTATTGCCGGTGATATCCCTCACCGATGATTTTGTCTTCATGCACGATGACTGCGCCCACCATCGGGTTAGGGCTTACATTGCCCATACCCAGGGCGGCAAGCTCAAGGCAACGCCGCATGTATTTTTCGTGCTGAAGCATACGTGCAAATATACTATTTGTGATTTCACCGATTAGTCAGGATGATTCCGCCGATTTTATCTTACAAAGTCTGAACATTCTCGCTCAGACATTTCGTTTCTTTGGGGAATGAAATCGGTCGGCGATATTTCAAATGCGTTTCAAAATGAACTGACAAATCTTTATGATGCTAAAGAGATCGCCTCGATTTACAATATAACGCTGAATGAGATTGCTGATCTTTCACCTGCGAAGATCAGAGCCTTTCCCGAAAAGACGCTTTCTGACGAACAGGTAAATAACATCGAAAATATTCTCGCCCAGCTTAAAACCGGAAAGCCTGTCCAATACATTCTCGGGCATACCGAATTTTACGGATTGCCATTCAAAGTAAATCCGTCAGTTTTGATACCAAGGCCAGAAACGGAAGAGTTAGTGGATTGGATCATTTCGTCAGTTGGCATTTCGAAGCCGACAGTTGGCAGTATTCTCGATATTGGCACAGGCAGCGGCTGCATTGCGATCAGCCTGAAAAAGAACTTGCCGGATTTTACCGTTTCAGCAATGGATATTTCGCCCGAAGCTTTACAGACTGCTAAAAAAAATGCAGAATTAAATAAAGTCGAAATAAATTTCATCCAGGGAGATATTCTAAATCCGAAATCCGAAATCCAACTTCCGAAATCCAAAATCATCGTGTCTAATCCGCCTTATGTCACCCCGGAAGACAAAAAGCAAATGCACACCAACGTTACCGACTTCGAGCCACATACGGCATTGTTTATCCCCGAAAACGACCCGTTGATTTTTTATAAAGCAATCGCCGATTTCGCGGTGAAAAATCTTGAGAAAGGCGGTCTGTTATTTTTCGAAATCAATGAAAATTATGGTGAACAAATAGTTGAGTTATTAACTACCAAACCATTTAATAACACTGAGTTAAGAAAAGATATTGGTGGTAAAGACCGGATGGTGAAAGCTAAGCTATAACAGCAGAAGCAGTTGCAATAGCAGTTCCATTTGAGTTTGGATACTGCTGCTGCGCGGTGCCACTGCCACCTAATTCCTCGGGTGAAACGAAGTGATCACCTCCTTCAAATACTCCCGGTCCAGGTGGGTATAGATCTCTGTAGTAGTAATACTTTCATGCCCCAGCATTTCCTGTACCGCGCGCAGGTCGGCGCCGCCTTCAACTAAATGTGTGGCAAAAGAATGGCGCAGGGTGTGCGGACTAATGCTTTTTTTAATACCCGCGGCTTCAGCCAGTTGTTTGATGAGCATGAAAACATAAACACGCGTCAGCCTGCTGCCCCGGCGATTCAAAAAAACCATATCCTCCTCGCCTTTTTTTACCGGCGTATGTACCCTTACCTGCTCGATCCAGATTCTCAACGCCTTTATCGCCTCGCTGCCGATGGGAACGAGTCTTTCCTTGCTGCCTTTACCTAATACTTTGATGAACTCGATATCCAGGTACAGGTTAGATAGTTTCAATTCCGTCAACTCCGAAACCCGCAATCCGCAACTGTAGAGTACTTCAATGATCGCCTTATTTCGTGGTCCTTCGGGTTTGGAAAGATCGATCGCTGCAATAAGCTTTTCAATGTCCTGGTAACTGAGGGTTACCGGCAGCTTTCGTTGTTTTTTGGGTGATTCCAATAGCTCGGCCGGATCAGTTTTGATCATGTCTTCAATTAACAGGTACTTGTAGAATGCCTTAATGCCCGATAAGATCCTGGCTTGTGATGACGGCAGCATGCCCAGCTCGTTTATCCACGTAATGAACTGCCTGAGGTCGGCGAGATTGAATTCATCTGGTTTTATTTTATTCTCTTGTATATCAGCATATTGAATTAGCTTATCTATATCATCGCTATAAGCCGAGATTGAATTATCGGAAAGCCCTTTTTCCAATTTCAGGTAAGCACGGAAGCCTTTTATTGCTGATGACCAGTCCATGAACAAAATTCCACGAATTTAGCCGAATTAGACTGATTTCGTTTAGTGCGTTTGGGACAATTCTTACAAATTCGTGTAATTCGTGTCTAATTCTTTAAGTTTGGTTGATGAATGTACAAATTATCAATGGCCCTAATTTAAACCTGCTTGGCGTACGCGAAAAATCTGTTTACGGCGATAAAGGGTTTGAAGAATACCTGGAACAACTGCGTAAACGTTATACACACATTACAATAAATTATTTCCAAAGCAATGTGGAGGGCGAGATCATCAATAAGCTGCACGAGGTTGGTTTTACGGCCGATGGGATCGTGATGAACGCCGGCGCCTATACGCACACCTCCATTGCCATTGCCGATGCCATCGCCGCCATTAAAGCGCCGGTGATCGAAGTGCACATATCCAATGTTTACAAGCGCGAGGAATTCAGGCACAAGTCGCTGCTGGCCGCCAATTGCAAGGGCGTTATAGCCGGGTTTGGGCTCGACTCCTATCGCTTGGCGATAGAGAACCTGGCAAACGGGTAATTATTGTGGATTAGCTTCTGACTGTTGATATGCGACCGACAACTTGTTCCTCAATGCAAAGGGTGTTAAAAGTAGCTTTTTTAAGCCTGTTAACACTCATCTTTTTATCATCCGGCGCCGGTTTGGCTCAAGCTCCCAAAAAAAAGCCGGGATCGCTCAGGGAAAGAGAGCGCAAATCGATGCGCTCGCGCGACTCGCTGTTCCGCGCGCTGAACAAGAGCGACACCTCGATCAACAGCCTGACCCAAAAAATATCTCAGTATACCACTAATTTCAACCAGATCAATAATAACCTTGCCGAAGGCCTGGACACCGGCGACGTCAGCCAGCAGTTGCCTGCCGTTGTTAAGCGGATAAGTCGAATTAAAGCGCTGGCAAACAACAAAGGATCGAGCACACTGCGTTACCTGTTCGTACTGGCAACAAGCCTCGACCGGATGCAGGGTGAATTAGAGGACTGGCAGAGCGGCCTGGACGATGTGAATAACAAACTGGTGCAAAATCAGCACGACCTGTTAGCGTTCAGATCCGATACGTCGCTGGCCAATGCGATTCCGAGCGATACAGCCCTGCGCGACGCGTTTTACGATCGCCGGGCCGATTTAGGAGCGCTCTGGCATAAGGCCGACTCGGCAAATCGCAAGGACCTGTTCAAAGTAAACCTGCTGCAAAACAAGGTAGCGGCCGCATACACCAGTGTTTTGGATGCGACAGACTTCATCGATTCGAAGATCAAAAAATTTGCGATAAGAGCCGTCGGGGGCGAATTCGGACCGATATGGGAAAAGGATACGCGATACAATCACATCGACTCGGCGTTAAATGGCACCATCAGGCTTAACCAGATACAGATAAATTACTTTTTCAAAAATGAAACGGTTGTCAACCTGGTCAGCCTGGGATTTCTGCTGCTGATGACAGGATGGATATTGTATAACAAATACAGAACCGCCGGGCACTTTGATCAAAAGGAAGTGGTGATCGATCACGCGCGTTTTGTGTACAGGAAGCCGGTATTATCAGGGCTGCTGCTGGCAACTACCATTGCACCTTATTTTTACGACCACCCGCCGGTGTTTTTCATTGAATGCGTATTCCTGGTCAACATAGCCTTGGTGCTGATATTCGTAAGGAGCTATTTTCCCTTGTCGATGTTTAAGTTCCTTTTCCGGCTGTCGCTCCTGACGGTTGTTTATTGTATAAGCAATTTATTTGTTCAACTCAACGATGCAGACCGGTACACCATATTCGTCCTCAGTATATTATCCATAGTTTTTGCGGTACTTTACTACCGGAGGCTGGAAAAAGAGCCGCAAGGACATCTTCGTTATACCAAATTTGCGCTTAAGCTGTTCATAACTTTCCAGTCGGCTTCGCTGCTGCTGAACATCACTGGCCGTTTCAGCCTGGCAAAAATACTCGGCATAACAGCGGTCTTCAACCTATGGCTTACCATGAGCCTTTATTTTGTTATCCGCATCATTATCCAGATTTTATACCTGCAACTACATTCAAAGCGGGCCGAAAAAAGCTTCGTGAATCTGATTGACTACAACGTTTTGCAAAAGAAAACCAGGAATGTGCTGACCACATTCGCAACGCTTCTCTGGGGATTTTTCCTGCTGCAAAACCTTAATCTTGACGATTGGGCACACGACACCATGAACGACCTGCTGAACCAGCAGCGTAACATCGGTGGGGCTTCATTTACATTCGGCGGCTTTGTGATTTTCTTTATCGTGATCTGGATCTCGTCCCTGTTATCGAGGCTTATCAGTTATATCTATGACATTTCTGTACAGCATACCAGTGATCTTTCCGCATTAAAGAAGAAAAACCGCGCGTCTACCCTGCTTATCCGGATAGGTATACTTACCGTAGGTTTTTTACTGGCGGTTGCCGCATCGAACTTCCCAATAGATAAGCTGACGATCATCTTCAGCGCCTTCGGCGTAGGTATCGGTTTTGGCCTGCAAAATATTGTGAATAACCTGGTTTCGGGTATGATACTGGCTTTTGAGAAACCTATCCAAATCGGAGACATCATCGAAGTTAATAACCGCATGGGTACGGTTAAAGAAATTGGTATTCGCTCAAGCAAACTGGCTACCGGTAACGGTTCGGAAGTTATCATACCCAACGGCGACCTGATCTCGCAAAACGTGGTTAACTGGACGCTGAGCAATACCAACCGGCAGGTAGAGCTTTCGGTAAACGTAGCTTATGGTACCGATATAGAAAAAGCTTCCAAACTTTTAAAGGACCAGCTTTGCAACAGGAACGATATTATGACAACGCCTTCGCCTGAAGTTTTCCTGAATAATGTTACGGATAAGGTGGTTGAGTTCCGCGTATACTTCTGGGCGCCGGATATCGCCGATTTTATGCAGTTGCGCAGCCGTGTTTTAGCGGATATTTATGAGATGCTGAACAAGGAAGGGATCAAATTGCCTGTTTCTTAGAACAATCGCAGCTTAATAGAAATCTTTAGGATCGAGAGCGGAAAATACGCGTTTCTTTTTAATGAAGAAATCCCATACGATACTGCGTTTATACATTCCTTTCAGCTTGTGTAAGTTACTTCTTTTCGTGCGACCGCCCGGGCCTTTACTGAAAATGTGCCGTACAAAATTCTGATGCGCCCGGCTAACCGCCCAGGCATCTTTGCGTTTCCCTTCGTTTAAAAATCTGGCTATAGCCAGCAGATCCAGCCAGAAGCGGATAAAGATGACAAAAAACGCACGCCAGAACGAGAGGTTGTTTTTGAGGAGCAAAAGATTGTTCCTGAAGTTAAGAAAGGTTTTGAACGGGTTTTCTGTGTTCAGCGTCCCTCCCCCCACATGATAAACCACCGATTCGGCGCAGTACATTACTTTATAACCCATGTTTTTCAGGCGCCAGCAAAGGTCGATCTCTTCCATGTGCGCAAAAAAGCGGTCGTCGAATCCACCCGACTCAACCCAGCAATGCTTTTTGATGAACATGGCAGCACCCGACGCCCAAAATATTTCGTCCGAAGTATTATACTGCCCCTTGTCAGCCTCTATCTCGTAAAACATACGCCCGCGGCAAAAAGTGTATCCTGTCTTGTCGATAAAGCCGCCCGCCGCACCTGCGTGCTCAAAATGTTCCTTATCGGCAAAAGATATGATCTTGGGCGCGGCGGCTGCGATCATCGGATCGCTCTCCATTAATCCGATCACAGGCGCTATCCAGCCCGGGTGAACCTCAACGTCCGAGTTCAGCAAAATAAAATAATCGGCATCTACCTTTTCCAGTACCCGGTTATAGCCGCCGGTAAACCCATAGTTCTTATCATTACAAATGGTGGCAACCTGCGGGAATTCTTTTTGAAGAAATTCTAACGAGCCGTCGGTAGACCCATTATCGCCCACGATAATATCCAGGTTCGGCCAGGAAGACGACAGCACGGAAGGCAAAAATTGACGGAGATATTTTACGCCGTTCCAGTTCAGGATTACTATAGCGACCTTGGGTGTTGGGTTCATTAATGGATAAAGCCGAAAAGCATGGCGCAAGTGTACAGCTTTTTAGGCGAATTCTATAACTATGGGATATTTACCGCGTTCACGCCCATATCGCCCGGCTTGAATTTCCACCGTTTGTGCGACCACAGCCAATAAGCAGGTTCTTCGCGTATCACTTTTTCCAGGTACTGCACATGAGCTTTGGTTATTTCATATTCGGCTGTGTTCTTTGGTTTATCGGACAGTGGAACGAATCTATATTCGTAATACCCCCTTTTTACGCGCCTGATATCGCAAAAAACGACCATGGCATCGGTAATCTTCGCCATTTTTTCGATGCCCACAAAAACCGCTGTAGGCTGATTCAGGAAGTTGATGAAATATTTGGTATCCTCACGTACCGGCGTCTGGTCGCTTACCAGCACACTGAAAACTGCTTCGTGGCGGTGTTTAGCAATAGCCCTGACCGCATTTTTCATACTAACCAGCGTCGCGCCGAAACGTGACCGCATTTTCTTAAAGACTTTATCGAATGTCTCGTTGGTAAGCGGTTTATAGACAATGATCTTGGGGTTTTTAACGAGGGTGCTTAGCTCGAGCGCCGCTATTTCCCAATTGCCGTAATGCCCAACGGCCCCGACGATACTCCTGCCTTTCGCCAGCGCATCGATAGCCAGCCCTGTATTTAAACCTTTGATATGCCGCGCAAGTGTTTTTTCTGAAATGGTAAACAGCTTAATTGTTTCGACGATCAGGTCGGCCAGGTAGCGGTAGAACTTCCGCTGAATGGCGAGGCGTTCCCGTCCGCTCTTTTCGGGGAAGGCGTTTTGTAAATTTTCGTTCACCACATCGCGCCGGTAACGGACAAGGTAATAAATGATGACGAACAGCAGGTCGGACAAAAGGTACAGGAGCCAAAAGGGCAGCAGTGAAACCAGGTATAAAAAGAATAGCCCCAGGTATGAAAGCCCCTTATTTATCATTATAATATCGCAATTTTGCACACAAACATAGAATATATGATCGAAAAAGGCGCCGTGCTGCCCCTATTTTATCTGCCCTCGGTAGAATATTTTGCCGAGCTGAACATCTATAATCCCGACTTCCTGGTTGAAAAATATGAGCATTTTCCCAAGCAGACGTACCGCAACCGGGCCAATATTTATTCGCCCGATGGCGTGTTGACCCTGGTGATTCCCGTCATGAAAGGATCAAAGGTGCACACGCCGGTGAAAGATGTTAAGATAAGCCACGACTTTAACTGGCAGCGACTTCACTGGATGAGCCTGCAGGGTTGTTACCGCCGTTCGGCCTATTTTGAATATTATGAAGACGAGTTCGCGATATTTTATGAAATGAAGGAGCAGTTCCTGTTCGATTACAATGAAAAGTTGCTGGAGATGCTGTTGAAACTGCTTAAAATTAAAGCAACCATCCGCTATACCAACCATTACGAAGCTGAATATTCCGATATGCGCGATTTCAGGCAAAGCATCCATCCCAAAAAGCCGTCGGCCTTTCCGCAAAAACCTTATTACCAGTTGTTTGAAGAAAGGCACGGATTTATGAAGAACCTAAGCATAGTCGACTTGCTGTTCAACCAGGGACCGCAGGCGGGTAATTTTCTTTGAGTCGGAAAGCCCGGAAGTCCGCATACGTCCGAAGGCCTGTTTAATGACGCATAGACGTTCGGACTTCCCGACTTATGCGGACTTTCGGACT
>JAFDZK010000130.1 GCA_018267005.1 Bacteroidota bacterium | reverse complement strand
TTTTGGCATTGCTTTCTTTTGCGCCATGCTGATCTACCAGCACCGATTAGTAAAACCCAACGATCTGAGCCGGGTAAACTTCGCCTTTATGACTACCAACGGCATAGCAAGCGTTGTTTTCGCGGCATTCTTTCTGCTCGACAGGATGTTCACGACACATCTTATCAATTTCTGAGTAAATTTGAGCATGAACAACTCCGATGCTCTTGCTGTTTTCAGGAAATCCATCGAAAAATATGTGGAATTCAACGAGGCCGAATGGATCATTTTTTCTCAGCATTTAACTATCAGCGCCCTCAAGAAGAAATACTATTTCGCCACGCCTGAGAAGATATGTGATAAAGTAGGCTTTATAGTTGAAGGCGCTGTCCGTTATTTTCATGTCAAGGATGGGCAGGACATTACCGGGTATTTCAGCTTCGAGAACGAGTTTGTAAGCTCCTATAAAAGCTTCCTTACCGGGCAACCGGGCTTCACCTACATACAGGCCCTGGCCGATACGCAATTGGTAATCTTTACCAGGAAAGATATGGATCAAATGCTGTCCAACCCTATGCTGGCCTATAAGATTGAACGTTTCGGACGGTTAGTAGCCGAACAATACCTGTGCTGTTACGAGGATCGTATTGCTTCATTTATCACCCAAACACCCGAAGAACGCTATATGCACCTGTTGAATACCGGCCGAGAGATACTGCAGCGCATGCCCCAGCATTACATAGCCAATTACCTTGGGATAACACCGGTTTCGCTTTCAAGGATAAGAAGAAGGATTTTGAGTATCAGCAATTAAATCAAACGCTCGTCCCAAAAATAATCTTCAGTTCGGATCAAAGAAACCATTTTATTAAAATCCGGATGCGTTGCGTTTATTATATAATTGTATTCGCTGGGAATAACCGCAGAAGGTACTTTTAAAACTAACGATCTGTTGCTTAGGTACCATTCACTGCCTAATTGCTGCAGCTCAGGATAAGCCAGCATGCTTCGCCAGTTGGACGGCAAACTTGCCTGGCCGACATGCTCATATAAATGGTCCTCATCTGCAATGGAAATAACCATCACTTTATATTTAAACGACGGTGAAACAAAGCCCTTATGAACAATTAGTTCCAATGTCGACAATGAGCGTGAACCACCGGCATAAATTACGAATTGATCATCGAGGTTCCACCTGTTTGCGCTGCCGGATGCCTGGAGTTTTTTTGAGAAAGACTCCGTAGTGATTCTGAAAACCTCCATACAGGCTATATATTATCGCCATATTCCAGCGCGGTTAGCCTGTCATCAATAAACTTTATTCCGCTGTTGGTATTCATATACTCGATAGGAGCTCTTTTATCAAAAAAGAAATTTTCCTTACTTAACCATTCCGAAAACTTTTCTCTGGTTCCAAAGACTTCAATACCGTGTTTAATTAAAGACAAGGCCATTACTGCCTGTTCTTTAATACGTGCTTTTATAGTACTGTGAGGTTTTTTATACGACCGGTAGGTCTTTACGCTGATATCCAGCCAATCTGATATTTTTTCATCGTTGAAAAGGGTCAGATCCTTTATAGCCTGTAAATGCTGCGGGCCCACTTTGCCAGAACTAACCATCTTCAAGGTAATATTGGCATCCACTCTTGATGGAATGGTCTTTAATAAGTTTGCCTGTGCAATTGTCATATACAAATATAGGCAAAATTACCTTGAAAAACAAGGCATTTTTACCGTTTGATTTATTTATGAGTTGAGGCTCCAGCATTCCCGGCTTCGACCTTGGCAAAATCTTATCTTTTGTTAACGTTTTGAAGGGCCCAGCTGCTGCAACTTTGTATTACACAAACGGAAAAAATTATGCATACCATACTAGGAGCAGGCGGACCGGTAGCCAATGCACTGACCCGCGAACTACAAAACATCAGAGAAACTATCCGCCTGGTAAGCCGCAGGCCGATACAGACTTCAGGTAAAACAACCTGGCAAAAGGCCGATCTGTTGAATTTTGATGAGCTATTAGCTGCATCAAAAGGCTCGGAAGTGATTTATCTTACAGCCGGGCTGGTTTACGACAAAAAAATATGGGCACAGCAATGGCCGGTGATCATGCAAAACTATATCAACCTGGGCAAGGAAACGGGCGCAAGACTGATCTTCTTCGACAACGTATACAGCTATGGCCTGGTCGATGGCCCGATGCTGGAAACCACGCCTTATAAACCGTCGAGCAAGAAAGGTGAGATAAGGGCGAAAATTGCTACACAACTGATGGACGAAGCCAAGGCAGGAAACATTAAAGCCAGCATCGCACGCGGGGCCGATTTTTACGGAACCGAGGACGTAAAAGGCGTGCTGGACGTAATGGTGCTGGACAAATTAAAGAAAGGGCAGCGTATGCAATGGCTCGGCGATGTCGACAAACTCCATAACTTTAGTTATATACCCGACATGGGCAAGGGTATGTTCCTTTTGGGACAAAATCCGTCAAGTGATAACCAAATCTGGCATATGCCGACAGCCAAACCGATGAAAGGCATCGAATTCATCAAAATGGCTGCAGGCATCTACGGCGTCCAGCCAAAATACATGGCCGCAAGCAAATTCATGCTGCAACTATTCGGCCTATTCGATAAGATGACAAATGAACTGGTGGAAATGTACTATCAGTACAACCACGACTATGATTTCAACTCGGATAAATTTGAAAAGGCATTTAATTTTGAGCCAACGTCGTATGTTGACGGCATTGAGCTCATGCGGAAAACTTTATATAGAATGATTTAACACGAAGCTATCGTTAATAATTAAGACCAGAATATAGACTTTAAAGAAATTATCCCAAAAACAATTGTAAGAATCACACCGACGATAGAAATAATATAAGCCGTAATATTTCTTTTTTCTTGTGTTTCTAACATGGTTGTCGTCTTTTCTATTTCCTGTGATAGTTGTATTAAAGAATTTTTACCTAATTCAATGTTATTATCAGTTAATGCTTGGGAAAGCATCATTAATATATTAGCTTCTTTGTTGGGTATTCCTAAAAAGGGGTTCTCACTTCGAGCAATTCGAATGAGCATGACAACTTTCGCTCTAGTGGCGTTCGTAGAAGCGATATTGGTCATCAAATTCAAACTTTGAGCCCCTTCTGTATCATAATGATATAAGAACTCTTCCAGTAAATCACTGATATTTCGGTATTGGTCTTTGAATTTCGAACTTCTTTTTATTAGTCTTTTATAATCCAATTTGAGTTCCTCCCACGACTGACCATTATCAATATTGATAGCCGTAACTTGCAATATTGCTCGAAAAAAGGACCGCTTCAATTTGTAAATTCTAATTTGAGGATATGGCCATATATATGCTATAAAGCACATAAAGAATATTGATGCAGAGCAGCCAATTAGCCACTGAATCAATAACGGAATATCTTCAGTTGTTATCATATTGAAAAAAGGAATAAGGTTAGCATTTGTAAATTTAGATAAAATTATAAAAGTCCTTTGTTAATACGTATATGGAAGCATGCTCTATGTTTTTTGATTTATAACTCGCACATCTGCATATTTGCATGTCTGCACATTTTACAAACATGATCCACAAAAAAACACGTCAATATATACCTGAGAATCTCGATATCAAATGGGAGACTCTTGAGCCTTTATTCATAGAGCTTACCGAAAGGTCCATTAATTCCGTTGAAGATCTTGAACAATGGCTGCGCGACCGCAGCGAACTGGAAGCGGCATTAGAGGAGGATTTCGCCTGGCGCTATATCCGCATGACCTGCGATACCGCCAGCAGTGAATTGCTTCAAAAATTCCAGTATTTTGCTACCGAGATCGAGCCAAAGATCGCTCCTTACAGTAACGAGCTCAATAAAAAGCTGGTGAACAGCGGATTTGCTGATCAGTTGCCCGCTGAAAAGTACTTCATCTATCTGCGGGGTGTTAAAAGAGCATTAGAACTGTTCAGGGAGGAAAATATCCCGATACTGACCGAGATACAGGTTGAACAGCAAAAATATCAATCGATTACCGGGTCCATGTCGGTCACTATTGACGACAAAGAGTTTACTTTAGAGCAGGCCGCTGTAAGGTTAAAAGATACCGACCGCCGCAAAAGGCAGGAAGCCTGGGAAAAGATCACTGCACGGCGCTTACAGGATAAGGATCAATTGGACGATCTTTTCAATCACCTCAAGGGTTTACGCCATAAGGTTGCGCTTAATGCGGGCTTTGAAAACTTCAGGGATTACATGTTCCAGGCTTTAGGCCGGTTCGACTATACGCCGCAGGATTGTTACGCATTCCACGAAGCCATTCAAAAAGAGATCGTTCCCATACTGCGTGAACAGGCCGAAAAACGCAAAGCAGCATTGGGGGTAGACAAATTAGAGCCCTGGGACCTGGATGTAGATATTTCGGGAAAGCCGGCGTTGAAACCTTTCCAAAACGGCAACGAACTGATAGAAAAATCAATCCAATGCTTCAGTAATATCAACAGATACCTCGGTGAAAGGCTGGAAATCATGAAGGACAACAACCTGTTCGATGTGGAAAGTCGTAAAGGCAAGGCGCCGGGCGGCTATAACTATCCGCTTTCCGAAACAGGCGCACCGTTCATTTTCATGAATTCGGCCAATACCTTCCGCGACCTGACTACCATGGTACACGAAGGCGGCCATGCGGTGCACACTTTTCTGACGGCCGACCTGGAGTTGAACGACTTCAAACATTGCCCTTCGGAAGTGGCCGAACTGGCCTCCATGTCGATGGAGCTGATTTCCATGGACAACTGGAATGTGTATTTTGACAATGAAGAAGACCTGAAACGCGCCAAAAGAGATCAATTATTTGATGTGTTGAAAACCTTGCCATGGGTGGCAGTGGTGGATCAGTTCCAGCATTGGATATATACCAATTTTGACCACAATAACGATCAGCGTACCGAAACCTGGCTGCAAATATTTGACGACTTCGGGGCAAACTTCGCCGACTGGAGCACACATACAGAAGCCGAAGCCAACCTGTGGCAAAAGCAACTGCATATATTTGAAGTACCCTTCTACTACATCGAATATGGCATGGCCCAGCTTGGCGCGATAGCGGTATGGAAGAACTATAAAGAGAACCCTGAAAAGGGCCTGCAGCAATATCTCGACGCCCTGAAATTGGGTTACACCAAAACCATTAAAGAGATATACGAAACAGCAGGCATTAAATTCGATTTCGGCGCCGGATATGTGAGGGAACTGGCTGAATTCGTAAAGGCTGAGATGGATAAGTTGTAGTCGAGAAGTCCGCATGAGTCGGAAAGTCCGAAAGAAGAAAATCACTTTAGATAAATGTTACTCACGGACTTATGCGGACTTCCGGACTTGCGGACTCCTCATGTCTTCTGAGTGTAAAAATCAACGGGCGAGTAATCCTTATAACCTACTTATTATCAAACATATCATAAGCATAACAAGCGCTTATATGCAATATTTTAAAACCTTATTGTGTATAACATAGTTATTTAAATGATATGAAGAAGTTGATGATATTATTAGGCATATTGTTTTCGGTGAAAACAGTATTCGCCCAGAGGTTTAAACCAGTTAAGATTGATAGCCTGGTAACTGTTTCGATGCCAGCCACATATACTCAAAAAGATACGTTAGGTCAGCATATATTCACTGCAAATACTGACCTCGGCTATATGGTCACTATCGTGGAACCTAACGCAAAAGGCAACCAGCCATTAAAAAAAGAAAACGACCTCAATTCTGTTCTGAAAAAATATATACAGGGCATACAAAGCCAGTCAGGTAATGGCAGCGCACAGTTCGTTCGCGATACTACCGTTGGTACCCTGAAGGCTAAAGCATTTACGCTGAGAACGGATGACGGTAGCGGCGACGTGCAGTACCGGGATTTTGTACTGATCTATACGACCGGAGCTACTTATACCTTTCAATACGGCTATGGAGACGCAAGGAAGGATTATGTAAAAGATGAAAAAAAGGCCTATTTCGGTTCGATCAAACTTTCACCTGAATTACAGCGCAATGACCAGTACACGGATACACGGTCGTCTTCATCGAGTGTAAACCCATTGTCGATCATCGAGATAGCCGGGGGTGTAATTGTGTTATTTGCCGTGATCTGGCTGCTGTTTTTCAACAAAAGAAACGAACTGGCCTAACGGTTTAACAGGCCTTTTTGCCAACCTGGGCGTTGGATAAATTTACGGCTGTCGAGCCACCAGAGCCACACGGTGGTTAGAACAAAACCGATGATGGAGCCGCCTACGACGTCCTCGAAAAAGTGCTCACTCAGGTACATGCGCGAGTAGCCGACCAATACTGCGATGAGTAAGAATACAGGTCCCATAGCCTTGTTCTTATTCCAGTAGGTTAATATGACCGCAAGCATGAACGCTGTGACAGTATGTCCTGAAGGAAAGCTATGATAGCTTAAAATCTCAACTCCTTTGACAAAACGAAGATGTTTGATCTCGTCTTTAAAATAAAGCCTGGGCCTGGGAGCGTCGAAAATATACTTTAATAATTGCGCCCCCAATAGCGACGTAATTGCGAACGAACTGGCTACGATCAAAGCTTTCCGATAACTGAAAAACAGGAGAATTGCCGCTATAACCACGGCCGTCCAGCCGTTGCCAAGGTCAGTAACGTATGGCGCCAGGAAATCGGCCGCCGGGCTGTACAAGCCGTTCACCGCGAAATATATTTCCGACTTTGTAAAAGTTAATTTGATAACCAGGCAAATGACCAAAACAAGCAGATAAGGCACAACCATCCATCTTAATTTTCGTAATACGGTTTTCAAGCCTGTTTCCATGGCTGCAAGTTATGCTATTTAATTCAATGCGAAAAAATAGTATGTTTGGAGACAGCCTAACTCAATAAAACTGGATGTCGAAAAGCATATTTCGTAAGAAAACCATTGAGAGAATATTGTCTGATGTTGCGAGCGGTTTTGGCGACGGAGAACATTCGGCAGACCCCCACTTAAGAAAAGAACTTCGCACCAGGGACTTAACCCTGATGGGTATAGCGGCTGTTGTCGGCGCAGGTATTTTTTCGACCATCGGCGAGGCTGCCTACCAGGGAGGCCCGGGCGTAAGTATCTTATTTGTCATAACGGCGGTAACCTGCGGCTTTTCGGCACTGTGTTATGCCGAGTTCGCTTCGCGCATTCCTGTCGCAGGCAGCGCGTATACGTATGCCTATGCTTCATTCGGTGAATTGATCGCCTGGATCATCGGCTGGGATTTGCTGATGGAATATGCTATCGGCAACATTGCCGTGGCTATATCCTGGAGCGAATACTTCGTCAATTTACTGGAAGGCTTTCGCATCCATCTTCCACGATGGACGACGATCGACTTCCTTACCGCATACAATGCGCATAAAGATATATTGCAGGCGCAAGCCGGTCACCATTTAGCTGATATTACCGACAGGATGAAGCTGGATGCCATAGCCTGGGACACGGCGCCCGGTTTTGGTGCTTTCAAATTTATTGCGAATATCCCGGCGTTGGCGATCACTGCGGCAATAACTTACCTGGTTTACATTGGGATTCGCGAAACCCGGAAAGCCACCAATGCGATGGTTATTCTGAAGCTTGCTGTGGTTGTCGGCGTAATCCTGATCGGGTTCTTTTACGTAACCCCGGCTAACTGGCACCCTTTTATGCCGAATGGCTTCAGCGGCGTTATGAAAGGCGTTTCAGGAGTTTTTTTCGCGTATATCGGGTTCGATGCCATATCTACTACTGCCGAAGAATGTAATAATCCACAGCGCGATCTTCCACGCGGCATGATCTATTCGCTGATCATTTGTACGATATTGTATATACTGATATCTTTTGTTCTTACAGGTATGGTTAGTTTTAAGGATCTGCAGGTTGGCGACCCGTTGGCATACGTATTCCAAAAAGTGGGCCTTCACAACATCAGCTATGTGGTTTCCATAAGTGCGGTGGTTGCCACAGCCAGCGTATTGCTTATCTTCCAGTTAGGACAGCCGCGTATATGGATGAGCATGAGCCGCGACGGTTTGCTGCCTAAAATATTTTCAAAAATTCATCCTAAATACCACACGCCTTCATTCTCGACCGTCATAACGGGGCTTGTTGTGGCGATACCTGCATTATTTCTGAATCTGACCATTGTTACCGACCTGACCAGCATAGGCACTTTATTCGCCTTTGTGCTGGTTTGCGGAGGCGTATTGCTATTGCCGCGGCAGGCACATCGCCGCGGGCGTTTCCAATTGCCTTATATCAATGCCCAATGGATAGTGCCGGTTTTGTTCGTAGTAGGCGTTTATTTTTTCCGCGATTTCATCAAGGATAAATTCACCGCCGAAAATGCACACGAAAATTTCCCATTCTTTATTTTTCTTGCTTTGTCGGCCGCTTTAACAGTTACGGCATTTATCAAAAAATTGTCGCTGATACCTGTTTTGGGCCTGTTAAGCTGTCTTTATTTAATGACCGAAATGGGCTATACCAACTGGCTCAGGTTTTTGGTATGGCTGGTGATCGGGCTCGTTATCTATTTCTCTTATAGCTACAAAAATAGCATGATCGGAAAAGACGAAGAAACGCCGGTAAAGATTAACAATTAATTATTTGCTAACAGTAATTGATTAATTTAGCCCGTCATGCATTTCAGCCTGGTTGATATTATCGGTTTCCTTGGAGCTTTTGGCACCACTATTTCATTTCTGCCGCAAGCGATTAAAACCATCCAGACTAAAGATACGTCCGGCATATCGCTTTATATGTATATCCTGTTCACTATGGGTACGGCCTTCTGGCTTATCTATGGGATATTGATCGGCAGCCTGCCGGTCACGGCGGCCAATGCCGTAACGTTTCTTTTTGCCAGTGTAATCCTATCCTACAAAATAAGATATAAATGATAGTTGAATATTGGGAAGTTGGAATGTTACCGAATTGTCCCTTAAATCAACATTATAACTTTTCAACTTTACAACACTATAACTGCATGGCAAACAACAAACCAGGCGCTCCATCAGAGTAACTTGGCATAATCATCGTGCTGCGGCCGTGTTTGTCTTTATGGGTAAGCGCATTGCGGATATGAGGATAAAGCCAGTATGCAGCCCTGACCGAAAGTATTCCAAATCCGGCCCCCGCCACGCAGTCACTAAACCAATGTGCGCGGTTATACAATCGCATCACAGCAGTTGCTGTGGCACAGGCGTATCCTCCTACACTATACCATACCGACTTATCACCATACTCTTCCGCCAGGAATTCCGCTGCTACAAACGCCGCGCCTGTATGCCCGGAAGGAAAGGAAAGGTAGTCGCCTCCGAATGGCCTCTGCCGGTGCATTACATATTTCAGTCCATCAGTTCCGGTTAAAATTAAGCCCGATAATGCAAGCATCGCGGTGCGATCCACAAACCGGTTCTTTCCTTCATCTCCCGCGAGGTTTAATAAATAGACCATGGCCCCGGGAGCTATCTGCAGGTAATCGTCGATCTTTGAGTTGTATTTTGGGGCGCTTTGTTGTATGCGGTCTTTAATGTAATAATCGACATGACGTATAGGGCCAACTACAAAAGATAAACCGCCGTAAGCGACAAAAACGGCCGGCGGCACATAAGACCACGCGTTGTTATGTATATACTGGACGGTATCGTGGGGTTTAACCCGGTCTTTCTTTATGGTATCCGTCGCTGCGCCCGAAGTTGTGTTTACCGCTTGTCCACACACGCCCAGGCTGCTGATTAAAAAAACTGCTAACAGGGTATTTTTCAAAGGTCTATTTTTACCCTATTAACAATAAGATTTATAATTAGTTTACATTTAAGCTCATCAATTAATTATGGATTAACAGTAATTTAACCGTTTACCCTCCTCAAATCCACTGTTTCCGGGTCCGTCAGCATCAGCGGCACTTTTTCAACTGTTACAAAACTCAGATCAAGACCAAAACCACGTTCTTCAGATAAGCTCACCTTTTTGAAAATACGATAGGCCGACATAATGGACTTTTCATAAAAAGAAAGATAATGCGATTTCGAAAATACCTTCTCGATCACCACAAAGCGAAAGTCGCCTACGATCTTATGTTTATTCAGTGACGTATAGGTGCTGGTGATATTTACTTCGCCCTTTTTTACCAAATCCTCCACCACCTTGCGGAATAATAAGTTGATCTGCTGTTCCACCCTGAAACCGAGCTTGAAGTCGATGCGGATCAGTTTGTTCGGAACCAGGAACGAAACCTCGTATTCTCTTTTGTACGGCTCGTCGACTACGTCCACATGTACCAGCCAGTAAACGTCCGCCCTTTTTGGCTGCTTTTGCAAGATGGAATAAATGATCTTCGATTCGATTTCCGAGTCGAAATTGGCGCTCGTGAGGTATATTAATTGCGATGCGTATTTCGGAACACTCTCATCTTCACTGAGTTCTTTAATAATACCATAATAATCTTCTATCGGTACGAATTTCACATAACGGTTCCTGATCTTCCTGGCCGTATACCACGACCACATGATGCAAAACAACAAAGCGCCTACAGACAAAGTGAACCAGCCGCCATGAATGAACTTGAAGAGATTGCCGGATAAGAACGTGATCTCGATCAGCAGGTAAACTGTCAGAAATATGGCGATTACGTAATTGGGGAATTTTCGTTTAGCCAGGAACCTGGACACCAATATGGTCGTCATAAGCATAGCAACCGTGATACTTAAACCGTAGGCCGCTTCCATCTTGTCGGAATGTTTGAACAGCAAAACTACACCGATGCAACCTGCACATAGCAGCCAATTTATGCTCGGCACATACAACTGCCCTTTTTGTTCTGTAGGGTAATTGATACGGACTTTTGGCCAAAGATTGAGCCGTACAGCTTCAGCTATTAGCGTATAAGAACCCGAAATAAGCGCCTGGCTGGCTATAATGGCCGCAATAGTAGCGATGCCGATACCAAATATGAGGAACCACTGGGGCATGATCTCATAAAATGGATTATGCAGGTTCAGATCCATAACGCGGCCGTTACGTTGTATCAGCCACACTGCCTGGCCCAGGTAATTCAGCACAAGGCACGATTTAACATATATCCAGCTAATGCGGATATTGCTGCGCCCGCAATGGCCAAGATCAGAATATAACGCCTCAGCACCCGTCGTGCACAGGAACACGGCGCCCAATATTAAAAATGCATCTGGACTGGTACTCAGCAAGGCGAATGCATAATAAGGGTTGAGCGCCTTGATAACCCCGGGCATTTGTGACACATATACAACGCCCAGTACGCCCATCATGGTAAACCACAGAAACATCACAGGCCCGAAAGCCTTACCAACAAGCGACGTGCCGAACTGCTGGATAATGAAGAGCGCGGCTATGATAATGATAACGATGGTTACCGTATGAAGATGTGGAAATTGAGATTCCAATCCTTCAATGGCTGCCGAAATGGTGATTGGCGGAGTAATAATACCGTCGGCCAAAAGTGCGCACCCGCCTATCACCGCGGGGATGATCAGCCATTTTGCCCGGCGCCGTACCAGGGAAAATAAGGAAAAAATTCCTCCTTCGCCTTTGTTATCAGCTTGCAACGTAATGACGACGTATTTTAAAGTGGTTTGCAGCGTTAACGTCCAGAAGATACAAGACACGCCCCCTAAAACGAGCAGTTGAGATACACGCTGATCGCCAACTATGGCTTTAAATACATATAGCGGCGAAGTACCTATGTCGCCGTAAATAATACCGAGGCTTATCAGCAATCCTGCTACGGATAATCGTTGAATATTTTTATGTTGTGTCACCCGATAAAAATAATTTATTTTTGAATATTAACCTTTAACTTTATACTGCTCGCATCCCCTACCTTGAAGAACCGGCAATAATGCAACGAATTAAATCCTTTTTTGTTAAATTTTGTTAAA
>JAFDZK010000012.1 GCA_018267005.1 Bacteroidota bacterium | reverse complement strand
ACTTTATTGCGAAATACCGTGAAAACGCCGTGCAGGAATTCAAAAATTTATTTTTAGGTTAGTTGAACCAAAAGGCAAAGCCTAAATTTTGTCATCTATGCCTATGAAGAATTCTTTTGTCTCTTACCTGGGAACCGATAGTTTTCTGCCCGGGGTGCTGGCGCTGCATAACTCTGTTAAGACATATAACCAGGCGCATGGTTTTGCGGTGCTGGTGAGTGACTCGGTCTCAGAAGACAGCATCGACTTATTGCTGCGGAATCGCATAACAACAAGGATAATTAAAGAAATCGACAATCCCTGTGACTTGGGAGCAGACGAACGCGGTTTTAAATATATGTACACCAAACTTCGGCTGTTTGAATGGGACGAATTTGACAAGATGGTTTATATTGATGCAGATATGATTGTTTGCGGCAATATTGAAGCATTGTTTGAAGCGCCGCACATGTCGGCCGATGCTGCCGGCGGATTCATTCAGTCAAACAGCAACTGGAAAGATCTGAATGCGGGTTTAATGGTTATCGAACCGAACAAAGCATTGTTCGACGAAATGAAGGCGTCCATCACGCAATTGCCGTCGAAAGATGGCAGCGACCAGGGCTTTTTGCATTCCTTTTTTCCTGCGTGGCCTGCGGACAAGTCGCTGCATTTAGATCACGCTTTTAACGTGCCGCTATGCTACCTGGATGAATACTGCCGGTCGGGGCATTACAATTTTGAATATAAAAGACGGTCGCTGCATACAAATATTTCAGTAATACATTATTGGGGGAAGTACAAGCCCTGGCAGACAGACTATAGAGCGCTTCGCAGAAAAACCGAGGAAAAGTGGGAACAGGCTCTCCTGCTGTGGTGGGATACTTTCAACGCATGCTGCAATTGATATGAAAAAAGTCCTTTTACTGACTGACGTTAATTTCTGGGAAGATTCTTCGGGCCACCGAGCCCGGATCAAAGCATTGATCCGGTACCTTTCTTCGCGCGTTTGTCTAACGGTTATCAATACCGGCCCGGCGCCTGAAAGCATTACAGGTTTATTAAAAGAAAAGTATGGCGCTGAATTTTTTGTGCTTGAAAACACTAAGATTCTATCCTCGGCGGGCTATGGTCGAAGACTTAAAAAACTGCTTGGCGACAGGGAGTTCGATTCGGTAATCATCGAATACATTCACAGCAGTTATTTTCTTAATTATCTCAACGGCGATCCGCAGATCATTCTTGACGCGCATGATATAATCAGCGACCGCGCCGAGGAATTCAAAAAATTCAATTATGCCGGCGCCCTTTATGAAATACCGAAGGAAACCGAATTCGAAATACTGGAAGTTTATGATCATGTGATGGTGCTGTGCGCACCCGACCACGAAAAACTGGCGCAAGTTTTTGGCAGGGAAAAAATTTTACTTTGCCCTCATCCGGTTGCGTCGGTGCATCACCATATGCGCAGGGAAGTAAAAAAGATTTCTTATGTCGCCAGCGCCTATATACCGAACAGGGATGCTATCAACGAGTTTATAACACGCTGCTGGCCATTGATCAGCGAGGAATTCCCGGAAGTAAGGCTCTGCATCTACGGTACTATTTGCGGCGCGGTAGCCATGCAAGGCTTTGATAACATTATGCTGAAAGGCTTTGTCCCAAGCCTTGACCATATCTATAAAGAAGCTGATATCGTTATTAACCCTATAAGATTTGGCGCCGGCTTAAAAATCAAAAATGTTGAAGCGCTCGCGTATGGAGTACCGCTGGTGACTACCGCCCATGGGGCCAGGGGACTGGAGCGCGGTAAAAATAACGCTTTCCTTGTGGCAGATGGCCCGACCGCATTTGTAAACGCGGTAAAATATCTTATCAGCAATAAAAACCGAAGGCAGGCACTGAGCGACAGTGCTCATACCTTTATCGCGGAAACATTTTCAGAGAAAATGTGCTTTGAACCTTTGATTAAGATATTAACCAAAGGTCAATAGTGAAAATCTGCCGAAAATCCAACGTTTCAGCCTTACAAATACGTATGTTTTTGAAAAAAGCGTGTTTTTACGCAAAAAAAAATCCGTTAAAAAACGGTGCATAAATATCGATCCTAATACTTAAGTTAGACGTCCCGAACCTTTTCGCTAAACCTATTTATCGAACGTTTACCTAAATTATTGTCTTGTATGATGTCGTTTTTAAACCTTAACAACCCCGACGCAACGGTTATGAACTTTCTGCGGTCGCTGGGTTCCAGCATCGACCCCCAAACTATTGCCGAAGAACTTGAAAAGCACCCTGATTATCCAAGCCTGTTGAGCTTGAGCGATGTGCTGAGCAACTTTGACATTGAAAACAGCGCATTCCGCATCGGTTTTGAAGAGCTTGATACCTTGCCTTGCCCGTTTGTTGCACACACCAAAATGAACGGCGGCGATTTTATGGTGGTGCATGCTTTTGAAAAAGAAAAGATCGTCGTGTCCGACCAAAAACGCAGCCGCTACAAAATGAGCCCCGAAGAATTTAAACGGATATACTCGGGCGTGGCGCTCGTTGCGGAAGCCGAAGGTGCTGAGCCCTTCCGTTTTGTTAACCGCAGAATTTTTAAGGGGTTAGCTCTGTTGGCCGTCCTTGCGGGTATCCTGGTATTCGACACCTCGTATTTCTCGTCACTTACCTGGCAGAGCATAGCCCTTGCTTTCGTCAAAACAGCCGGCGTGATTACCGCGGTGCTGCTGCTGATCCAAAGTATCGACGACAACAATCCCCTTGTACAGCGGTTATGCCAGGCCGGCGGTAAGAAATCGGACTGCGCGGCCATCCTGTCTTCAAAGGCAGCGAAAGTATTTTCTTGGCTTAGCTGGAGCGAAGTCGGATTTTATTATTTCGCAGGCACCTGGCTGCTCACGTTATTTGGCGGCCGTTCACCATTGATATGGACGGCGTTGCTGCTGTTCAACGTTGTTAGCTTGCCTTATACGTTCTATTCCATTTATTACCAGGCGAGGGTAGCCAAACAGTGGTGCGTTTTGTGCTGCACCATACAGGCGCTGCTTTGGCTGGAGTTTATACCGCTTCTAAGCTCAAATCTGGCGCTAAACTTTAATATGGCTATCGACGCCCGGAGCATTGCCGATATCCTGGTCTGTATGCTGTCGCCCATCCTGCTATGGTCGGTAATCAAGCCGCTGCTGTTGAAAGTACAGCAATTAGGCCCGCTGAAACAACAACTGCGAAAATTTAAATACAACGCCGAACTGTTTAACAAAATGCTGAACGACCAGCCTAAGTATGTTCAGCCCGACGATAGCTGGTGTCTTGTTTTGGGCAATGCCGAAGCGGGTAATTGCATTACCATGGTTACCAACCCATATTGCCCGCCCTGTGCGAAAACACACAAGCTGCTGGACCAATTGCTCTCCGAAAACAACAATGTGCAGGCCCGCATAGTATTTACGGCCAATAATACTGACAAGGATATTAAAACCCCGGTAAGCCGCCACATGATGGCGCTGAACGAGCTGCCCGACAAAAACATTATGAAAAAAGCTTTGCACGACTGGTATGAAGAAAAGCAAAAAAATTATGAAGCATGGGCCAGGCTGTACCCCGTAGAATTGAACCCCGATAACTTTTACAAGCTGGATAAGCAGCACGACTGGTGCCAGATGGCCGAAATAGCGGGTACGCCCACCCTGCTGCTTAACGGCCACGTACTGCCCGGCCTCTACCAGTTACCCGACCTGAAGTATATGCTTCAATAGTTCAATAAGAAACTTTGCAAGGTAAAGGAGCACACCTTTGAAAAAATGCCGGTTGTTCCGTGATCGCTAAACCTTATTTATTCATCTATAAGATCTATTTTTTTATGAAAAAAGAGAAATTAAGCTTGAAACATCAAGAATGTTCTAAGCAGGGATGAAATGGAAATGATTATGGCGGGAAGTGGTACTGGAGGTGGTCATGGTGGTGGTGGTGGCGGTTGCTGTGATATCTATGACTCGTGTGCAGGCATTATCAGTTGCCCTTGTGGCGGACTATGTGTTGGCGGTTATTGCACGACTGATACCTGCTAATTAAGCTTATCTTAAATTACTGTCAATGGCAAGTATAAGAGAACTTTTCGCTTGCCATTGATCGTCACAAATGCCAAGCTAACTTTCTTGCGTTATTTTAAAAAACCCAATGCTGCGTGCCCTATGTTGTTATATTTAAAACATGCATAAGTATAAACTATCATTTTGTACTACCAAACTTTTTACTGTGTTGCTGTTTTTTTCCGCTTCAGCATCATTGGCACAAGTGCGAGTAACGGGTACAATATTGAGCAAACCAGATAAAAAACCGGTTAGGGACGTCAGCGTATTCTTAAATAACACGACAACCGGCAGCAAAACTGCTAAAAATGGCGTTTTTACTTTTGAAAATGTGCCAGCCGGTAAGTATAAACTGGTGGTATCCTGTATAGGGTTTGAAGTGTACACTCAGTTGCTCACGGTAGCTAATGCTAACATACAATTGCCGACGATTGAACTGATGGCTAAAACAATAGCTCTGAAAGAGGTTAAAATCAAAGCAAGGGATAGTCGATTACGGCAACGTGATCTCGCACTGTTTATTAAGGATTTCATCGGAACTTCAGACCTGGCATCTGAATGTATTATTTTAAATCCTGACGTGCTTGATTTAGATTATGATAACGCAACCGCCACGCTTACGGCATCGTCGGATGATTTCCTGGTGATTGAAAATAAAGCGCTCGGATACAGGATTAAGTGCTTGCTAACCAATTTTAAGAGTGACTCTTTAATGCTGAACTACCAAGGCTCGGCCATGTTTGAACTAATGAGCGGAACGCCTTCTCAGGAAGCGGGTTGGGAAAAAAAGCGGAGAAGCGTCTACGAGGGTTCATTGACAAATTTTTTAAGGTCGTTGCCGGGCGACGGTTTGGAAGAAAAAGGTTTCAGAGTGTTCAGGTGTATGAATTATAATAACCCAAAAAGAAAACCGGACAGCCTGATAGTTAAAAAAATAAAGCTTTTCAACAGATTAGGCAACTCCAATGCGATGAATGGCGACTCGCTGATCTATTGGCAAAACCAGCTTACTTTACCCAAAACATTGCTGAACATCTTACCCTACCAACTGCGACGTGACGATATCGCTAAAGTTACTGATCAGAAAGGTGTTTACGCACTAGGTTGCGATTATGATGCACTCTTTATCGAATACGACAAGAACCGCCGGTTTGCCAGATATGCCCATGCAGATGAATTGGAAAATCGGGGAAACAAGCAAGCAACTATCCTGAATTTTAAAGAGCCATATGTCTTTTTTGATAAAAATGGCCAGATAATAAATCCGGAAAGTATTGTTTTTAACGGCGCTTGGGGAAAATATCGGGTGGCCGAACTTCTGCCGATAAATTATCAGCCTGGAGAAAGTACTGTTGGTAACAATACAACGGTGGATTTGAGTCTCAAACCCAAAGCAGCAAAGGCGGATTTTGCAAAATTCGAAACCCTGTCAGATAGCATTGCAAAGGTTACAGTATTTGAAAAATTGTACTTGCAATTCGACAAACCTTATTACTTGGTCAATGACACGATCTGGCTTAAAGCTTATTTACTTAATGCTGTCGGTTTGACCGCGAGTGACAAAAGCCGCTTGTTACACATCGATCTTTTAAGCGACGACGGCCAGATCGTCAAGCAGTACTTATTCCCCGTTTCCGGGACTGGCTGGGGTAATATCGCGCTTAGCGGAAAAGAGATCAAACCCGGCAACTATGTGATCCGCGCATATACCAACTGGATGCGCAATTTCGGGTATTACGGGTTTTATTATAAAAATATCGGCATAATGGGCTCCAAACAGCAGAGCTGGCTTGTAAATACTGATATTAATACATCAGAGGTGAGCGACGGCCAGCGAAAGGTAACCGGGCGTATTCAAATCACCACCCTGGACAAAATGCCCGTGGGTGATTCAGTACTGCGGCTTGAAGTAATTTCGGGTAAAAGATCGCTTTATCACCAGGTTCTGCAAACGGATAAGAACGGCTTTGCCGACCTGGATTTTGGCTTGCCGCTGAAAACCGGCGATTGCCGGATAATGCTTAAAAGCCCGGGCAACGATATAACTATTCCCCTTGATATTAATAACGCGGAAAAAGCCGACGTGCAGTTTTTACCCGAAGGCGGCGAGCTGGTGGCGGGAACCGATACCCGGATAGGATTTAAAGCAATAGGCGAGGACGGGAAGGGAATAGACATAAAGGGCACGGTAAGCGACCATACAGGAAAAGTAGTTGCCTCTTTTACCACATTATACCGCGGCATGGGCAGCTTTAGCTTACGGCCGCAGGGGAATGAAATGTACACGGCCAGGATTAGTTTTGCAGATGGCGAAACCAGGAATTATCCTTTACCGGCAGTTAAAGCTTCCGGAACGGTAATCAGCATCCTTGATAACATGCGGGACGATTCAATCAGGGCAACCATAAGCGCAACAAGCGACCGTATTAGCTCGGGCCGTAATTATTTCTTCGTTGCCAGATCGAGAGGGATAACCTGCTATGCTGCGGTAGTCAACTTCAAAAAGACCAGCCGGGTCAATATTTCCATACCCAAAGCTGCTTTCCCATCGGGCGTCGCCCACTTCCTGTTAAGGGATACAACCGGGCGGCCACTGAACGAAAGGGCGGCTTATATCGACCGAAAGGATAACTTACATATTAGTATATCCCCCTATAAGCCGTTTTACGAACCAAGGGACAGCGTACAATTAAGTATCAGTGTGACTGACAGCAACGGTGCTCCCGTTCAGGGCGACTTTTCACTGGCGGTAACCGACGACACGCAGGTAAAGGTCGACAGTTCAAAAGAAGAAAACATATTGACCAGGATGCTGCTCACATCGGATCTGAAAGGATATGTAGAAGACCCCGGCTATTATTTTCGAAACACGGCCGATTCATGGCAGGCGCTGGATGATCTGCTGCTAACCCAGGGATGGGTGAGTTATGTACCGGAGGACACAGTGATGCATTACGGGCCGGAGCATGAATATACTATACAAGGCCACGTAAACAATCTATTTGGTAAACCGATAAAGCATACTGATGTATTGTTGTTTTCTAAATCACCGGCCATATTGATGGATACGCTAACAGACGATAACGGCCGGTTTATGTTCCATGGTTTCCCAAGGGTTGATACGCCGGTCTTTATCCTTAAAACGGTCAACAAAAGGGGAAAAAGCTTTAACGTAAATATTGGTATAGACGAACCACAGCCCCCGGCGTTCAACGAAGCATCAATATCAACCGAAAAACCCTGGTATATGAACAGCGACTCTGTATTGCTTAGTCAGGTGCGCTCGGAGTTGGCCTATCGCCAGCAGCAAGAATATACGCCCGATGGGAAGCATAAGCTAAAGGGCGTAGTGATCAAAGCAAACAAGATCATACGGGATTCTCAAAACCTTAACGGGCCCGGCAATGCTGATATAGTCATTAACGAAAAGGACCTGGAACAAAGTGGCAGGATAAATCTGTTGGATTTTCTTCAAAAAAAAATACCCGGCTTTCGGGTTAATACTGCAAATGGCGCAACGATGTATAACATAAAATACAAATGGGCTATCTTTATGATCGATGGTATTGAACTATCACAACGTAGTCAAATTTACAGTTTCGATGAACTCACAAGGTATTTGCAATCGCATTTCATTGATCAGGTTAAGGGAATAGAAGTTAATTTCTCCGATAAATATACTGCAACGTACGAACGAGTGTTAAATCTCAATGACGACTACAGGCGGTCCTTCGCTTTTATAGAAATTACAACGCGGTCAAAGAATTCGAGCCTGGATAATTTACCTGGGATGTACTTGTACAAGCCTTTACCCATCAGCAGGCCCAAACAATTTTACAAGCCTAAATACACGGTAAAAGATACCACCGCACATTTGCCCGATCTCCGTTCCACCATCGACTGGGAGCCCAATGTGGTTACAGATAAGAACGGCGAGGCTAAAGTGTGGTTTTATACAGCCGACCGGCCATCGACTTATACAATCATTGTTGAAGGCGCGGATAGGAACGGCGCACTGGGGTTTAAAACCGGGACTATCGTCGTAAAACCGCCAAATGATAAAGCAAAGTGAGCCGGGTTACTATGCGATGTGTTCCGGCCCACACCACAAAATTTTTTTGAAAACATGAATATGTAATTTCTATATTTACTAATATTTAAAAACCCTATATCCTTTTAGTTAAAAGCAATCCCTTTTAAACTGATTAAGATTATTATGCAACATGGCAGCGGACCTGCCTGGATGCGATTAAAATACTTGCAAGGGAAGGAGCATGCCTTTTGAATTGAAAACATGCCGGTTGTTCCGTGATCGCTAAACCTTATTTGTTCATCTATAAAAAATCTATTTTTTATGAAAAAGGAAAAGCTAAGCCTGAAAGGTATCAGAAATGTACTGAGTCGGGCTGAAATGAGACAAATTATGGCTGGTAGTGGTGTTTGTATTAAGCAAGGCGAAGCTTGTAGTATAACTTCGCCTTGTTGCACAATGTTATCATGCAAGTGCGCTATCCCAGGAGCATTTTGTACGTGTGAGCCGGTTCAATAATAGTTCGATTTTCAAATATCTAGGTAGCATCATTTGCTCGCTGAGTCGGGCAAGTGATGCTTGTTAACGAGCAGAAAGATCCAAGATTGACCTACAAATGGTTACTTCCCAAAGAATAGTCCTTATTGCCTGCTTTTTCGGCAAACTTCCCTGGTATTTTGATTATTTTGCTCACTCATGCGGCTATAATCCAACAGTTGATTTTTTTATTATTACAGATGATAATGCCTACGGCAAAACACTCCCGGCCAACGTTAAATTGATGTACAAAACACTGGATCAGGTAGTCTCGCTTGCATCGGAAAAGCTGGGCTTTGCTGTATGTATAGATCGCGGTTATAAAATGTGCGACTTTAAGCCGGCATATGGGGTCATATTTTCCGACTACCTGGAAAGCTACGATTTTTGGGGTCATACAGATATCGACATTGTTTTTGGTGATATCAGGGAGTTTATAACCGACGATTTACTCGAAAACTATGACCTCATCAGCGTACGCCCCGACTGGCTAACCGGCTGTTTTCTATTATACCGGAATAGTGCCAGATTTAATACCTTATTTACGCATAGCCGGGACTATAGGAAAATATTTACCAGTCCTGTTCATTACTGCTTTGATGAAACCAACTTTGCTCATGATGCTTTCAGCGACGGTAAACACTATACAAATATTGAAACCGAAATTGAAAGCATGATGCATGTGGTAAAAAGGTTGGAAGCTGAGCATTACCTGAAACCTTATTTTGAACTGCATATCATCGAGGGGTTACCCGGAAGATTACGGTGGGAAAACGGTAAAATGTTTTATCGCAACAAATACGAAATACTGTTATACCACATGATCTATTTTAAAAAGCTGCACAAGCCGCTAAAAACTGAGACGATCACCAGCGCCTTTATGATTAGCCCGACTAAAATATACCATCACAAAACTGTAAAACAACTATCATATGGGGTTTAGCTATTACAAACAACTGGACGGAATGGATTGTGGCCCAACCTGCCTCAGGATGGTGGCGAGACACTACGGCCGCAAATTTAATTTACGCACGCTGAGCAAGCTTTGCGGTTTTAACCGGGAAGGTATATCCCTGCTTGGCTTGAGTGAGGCCGCCGAAAAGATCAGGTTTCGCTCATTAGGTGTAAAGCTTAACCTTGCCGCGCTTAAACAAGCTGAACTGCCCTGCATACTGCACTGGAGGCAAAACCATTTTGTGGTGCTTTATAAAATTCGCCGGGGCAAATATTTCTTAGCCGACCCCGCAAGCGGCATGATCGTGCTCAGGGAAACTGATTTTAAAAACAGTTGGATCAACGACAAAGAAACCGAAACAGGCATAGCGCTGCTGATTACGCCATCGCCTGAATTCTATGATCAAAATGACGAGAATAAACATGAGGTACGATGGTCGTTTTTGTTGAAATACCTGGTCACTTACCGTAAACTTTTTGGCCAATTGCTAATCGGCCTCGGTCTTGGCAGCCTAATGCAACTTGTTGTGCCGTTTTTAACACAGTCAATAGTTGACGTTGGCATTAATACCCGGAATCTTAACTTTCTCTACATCATCCTTATCGCCCAGGCGATGCTTATTGTCGGCAGGGTAACGGTAGAGTTTGTTCGCTCGTGGATATTACTGCATATCAGCACCAGGGTAAATATTTCCATTCTTACTGATTTTCTTATCAAGCTCATGAGGTTGCCAATAAGCTTTTTCGATACGAAAATGACGGGCGATATCATGCAGCGTATGGCCGACCAGAAAAGGATAGAAAGCTTTTTAACAGGCACAACCCTGCCAACCCTGTTTTCGCTTTTCAATCTTTTGGTTTTCTCGGTCATCCTGGCCTATTACAACCTTACGATCTTCTTCGTGTTTTTAACGGGAAGCGTTCTGTATGCTATTTGGATAGTAATTTTCCTGAAGCGCAGAAGAGATCTCAATTATAAAAATTTCGAAATATCATCCAAAAATCAAAGTACCATCGTCCAATTGGTCATTGGCATGCAGGAAATAAAGTTAAACAACTGCGAACAGCAAAAGCGATGGGAATGGGAACACCTGCAAGCCCGTTTATTCAAATTTAATGTAAAAAATCTTGCCCTGACTCAATACCAGCAGGGCGGGTCGACATTTATAAATGAAGGGACAAGTCTGCTCATAACCTTCTTAAGCGCCAAGGCAGTAATAGACGGGCATCTGACGCTTGGGGCCATGATGGCGCTGCAATACATCATTGGCCAGGTAAATAGCCCTGTACAGCAATTACTTGGGTTCATTCAAAATTACCAGGATGCGAAGATAAGTCTTGAGCGTTTGAACGAGATCCACGAAATGGAAGATGAAGAACCGGATAACAAGATACTGACTAACATTTTGCCGGCGGATAAAAGCATATTTATCGAAGGGTTAACGTTTCGTTACCCGGGAGCGGGTAACGAAACGGTTTTGGAAAACGTCGACCTTTATATTCCCGAAGGAAAGACAACAGCTATCGTGGGGATGAGTGGAAGCGGTAAGACAACGATACTCAAATTGCTGCTGCGTTTCTACGAGACAGAGAAAGGCGACATCAAAGTTGGCGGCGAGTCATTGGATGGATTTTCATACAGAACCTGGCGAAAGAATTGCGGCGTAGTGATGCAGGATGGCTTTATTTTCTCGGACACGATCGAGCGGAATATTGCCGTAGGCGATGATATTATCGACCGCAGGAAATTAAACGAGGCCATCAAAGTGGCTAACATACAAGACTTCGTTGAGAGCCTGCCACTGGGATTGAAAACCAAAATCGGATCTGAAGGCAATGGCATAAGCCAGGGACAGCGGCAGCGTATTTTAATAGCCAGGGCGGTTTATAAAGATCCGGAATACTTGTTTTTCGATGAAGCTACAAACGCACTCGACGCTAATAACGAAAGCGTGATCATGAGTAATTTGAGGGAATTCTTTACCGGCCGTACAGTGGTAATCGTTGCGCACCGGCTAAGTACCGTCAGCGATGCCGACAATATTGTTGTACTTGAAAAAGGACGAATAATTGAACAAGGTACCCATCATCAATTAACAGCGCTTAAAGGAGACTATTACCGGTTGGTAAAAAACCAGCTCGAATTGGATATGTAGGTAAACCTATCAAAGTATGGAACAGAAATACCCTGACGACGAACTTCGGTTTGTACGCCACAGTGACGAGATACAGGATATCATGACGAAGATACCATCCGGGGTGGTACGCTGGGGCATGACGCTGTTTCTACTCGTATTCATTCTTATTTTCGCACTGGCCGCGTTTATACGCTACCCTGATGTTATCACAACTACATTAAAGATCAGTCCGGCTTCGCAAAACGGAGCGGTTTCGGGTGTGGCCATCATTCCGCAAAATGCCTTATCACGGGTAACAGCCCGCCAGATAGTGATAATCAGTGTGAAACGCTATCCGTTTGAGCAATATGGAGTTCTTAAAGGCGAAATAGGATCGGTATCAGGGACCTTAGATGAGCAAAACAATTATTCTGCTGTTGTTTTGATCCGTTCAGATGTTACCAGTTCGGGGATGAAAATTTTACTGCAGCCGGGCATGCTTGCGGACGCTAAAGTGGTTACCCGGGACGAAAGTCTGCTAAAACGGCTCCTGGCTCGGGTTTTTTAGTAAGTTTTTACCATGATTTATTGACAGTAAAAACAAAAAACCCCCGTAAGTTCCTCACTTACAAGGGTAATTTTGATAATTCAGTAGCCCGTAGGGGAATCGAACCCCTGTTTTAAGAATGAAAATCTTACGTCCTAACCCCTAGACGAACGGGCCGTTTTTGAGTTATAAGTTCTGAGTCTAAAATCTTGAGTCGGCTTGGACTTTGGACTTCCGACTGAGGGCTTAATCCTCCGTTTCGGGACGGCAAAGATAAAGCTTTCAAATAATTTTTAAAATTATTTTCGAAAAATCAGACGCCGGGCCGATAAACTGCGATTGCACCGTCATAAAAACAATTTTGCGGCCCTGCCATTATAGAATCATTGTATGAATTGTTTAGCTTTAACCTATACCCATCACCTGGACTATGAAAACTTACGACGCTATCGTGATCGGCGCGGGACAAGCCGGCACGCCCCTGGCCAAAAAGCTTGCCCAGGCCGGAAAAAAGACGGTGCTGATTGAAAAACGATACATCGGCGGCACCTGCGTGAATGACGGCTGTACCCCCACCAAAACCATGGCAGCATCTGCGAGGGCTGCGTATATGGCTTCGCATAGTGCGCACCTGGGCGTGGATATTAAAAGCTTTAAGGTTGATATGAAGCAGGTAAAGAAGCGTAAGGAGAATATTGTGCTTCAATTCAGGAATGGCAGTCAAAAAGGACTGGAACAAACCCAAAACCTCGACATCCTGTTCGGCGAAGCGACATTTACCGGCGAAAAGACTATCGCAGTAAAACTGAACGATGGCGGCACCGAGGAGCTTAAGGCAGACCTGGTATTTATAAATACCGGTTGCAAACCCGTGATACCTGATATTGAGGGGCTGAAGGACGCCGACTACCTGGATTCGACTTCGATACTGGAATTGGACAGGGTACCGGATCATTTGCTGGTTATCGGCGGAAATTATGTCGGACTGGAGTTCGGACAGATGTTCAGGCGCTTTGGCAGTAAGGTTACCATAATAGAAAAAGGTCCGCGTATAGTGGCACGTGAGGATGAGGATGTTTCGAAAGAGTTAACGGCCATATTGGAAGCAGAAAACATTAAAATACTGACGAATGCCCAGGCGATAAAGTTCACAACGATGGCTGAGGGCAATGTCCGGGCGACGATTTCGGTAGGTGAAAAGACAGAAAAGGTCAAATGCTCGAACGTTCTGGTGGCAGTGGGCCGCGGCCCGCAAACTGCCGCGCTGAACCTGGCTAAGACGGGCGTGGAAACCGATGAACGGGGTTTCATTAAGGTAAACGATTACCTGGAAACCAATGTGAAAGGCATCTATGCCCTGGGCGATGTCAAAGGCGGCCCTGCATTTACGCATGTATCCTACAACGATTATACCATAGTTTACCGTAACCTGGTCGAAGGCACTGACTACAACATCCGCGACCGGCCGATACCCTATTGCATGTTTACTGATCCGCAACTTGGCCGGGTTGGTTTAAGCGAAACCGAAGCCAGGAAACAAGGTTTAAATATCAAAGTGGCCAAATTGCCGATGGAGCATGTGGCCCGTGCCATCGAAACCGGCGACACGCGTGGTTTTATGAAAGCAGTCGTCGATGCCAAAACAAAAAAGATTTTAGGTGTGACGGTTCTCGGGCCTGAGGGCGGTGAAATTATGAGCGTGCTGCAAATGGCTATGGAGGGCAACATTACTTACGACCGTATCCGCTATTGTGTTTTCGCACACCCTTTATACGCCGAGTCGCTGAATAATCTTTTTATGACGATAGAAGATTGATCTATGATCGCAGTTGAACACCTGGGGAAGTTTTTCGGCGAAATTAAAGCTGTCGACGACATTTCTTTTGACGTACAGGAGCACGAAACGTTAGTATTGCTCGGCACCAGCGGCTGCGGAAAAACTACAACCTTAAAAATGCTGAACAGGCTGATCGAACCAACCAAAGGGGTCATCAGCATCAACGGCAAAAACATCCTGGAGCAAAAACCTCAGGAATTACGACGGGGAATCGGTTATGTGCTGCAGAACACCGGCCTGTTTCCACATTATACTATCGCCGAAAACATGTCCGTCGTACCGCAATTACTACAGTGGGATAGCAGGCGCATCGAAAAACGGGTTGAAGAACTTATCGATAAGCTGCACCTGTCGACCGCACAACTAAAAGCGTATCCCAATGAGCTTAGCGGAGGCCAGCAACAGCGGGTAGGTTTGGCAAGGGCCTTAATGGCCGACCCGCCGATATTGCTGATGGATGAGCCTTTTGGGGCTTTGGATACGATTACCCGTTCCAAAATACAGGCCGAGTTCAGGGAACTGGATGAACTGAAAAGAAAGACCATCGTGATGGTGACGCACGATGTGCAGGAGGCATTCGAACTGGGCGACAGGATATGCCTTATGGATAAAGGTAAGATAGTTCAGATTGGCACGCCATCCGAATTGCTTTACAAGCCGGTAAATAACTTTGTACAAGATTTTCTGAAGGACCAGCGCCTGCAGCTCGAATTCCGGTCGGTAAAAATAAAGGACCTATGGAATTGGCTGCCGCTTTCAGAGAGCGCCAAAGGCCATCTGTTATCTGTTGATTCGAATATCTGGTCGGGACTGCAAAAACTCGATACCAACCGGTCTGAAAATTTGCATTTTACTCATCAGCACGAAACACGGACCGCGGGATTTGAGCAGTTAATGTCGGCATTTCATCAATATCAAAGCAGCCGCGCGCATGAATGAACAACAGCAGACCCTGTGGGAATTTATGCGGCAGCAAAGCGATAAGCTGCTCACGCAAACCATGCAGCATATCGGGCTTACCTTTATTTCGCTCATCATCGCCGTCATCATTGGTCTGCCGCTCGGCATTTGGATAACGCGCAGGAAAAAATTTGCGGGCATCGTTTTAGGTATTGCAGGCGTGCTGCAGACCATACCAAGCATCGCTTTACTGGGCTTTATGATACCGCTACTGGGTATAGGCGCCAAACCCGCCATTGTGGCGCTGTTTCTGTATGCGCTGTTGCCGATCATCAGAAATACCTATACCGGCATTGACGGCGTTGACGCATCAGTAAAAGAAGCTGCCATCGCCATGGGAATGAACGCGCGCCAGGTACTTTTCAAGGTCGAGTTGCCGCTGGCTATGCCGGTTATCCTCGCCGGCATACGCACAGCAACGGTCATTAATGTGGGTGTTGCTACCCTGGCCTCCTATATCGCCGCGGGTGGGTTGGGTGAGTTCATTTTCGGCGGGATTTCCCTCAACAATACCAATATGATCCTGGCGGGAGCTATACCCGCCGCCTGCCTGGCTATATTATTTGATTTTTTGCTGTCGCGATTGCAGCATTTCAATTTCAGGAAGATAAAAACTGTTACTGCAACCTTGCCGCTGCTTCTGATTTTACTATCATCCTGCTATTTCATCCCCTCCGCTTTTGGCAGCAAGTTGGTAGCCGGTTTTACGCCCGAGTTTATGGGCCGGCAGGACGGAGACCTGGGCCTGCGGAAAATATATGGATTAAAAATGAACCCGGTTGTGATTAGCGATGCGGTGATGTACAAAGCAGCCTATGAAAAGCATTTGGACGTGATCAGCGGGTACACGACCGACGGACGGCTGAAAGCTTATGACCTAATAGTCCTGAATGACGACAAAAAGATATTTCCGCCGTACTATGCAGCCCCAATTGTGCGTGAAGGCGCTTTAAAACGTTTTCCTGACCTTGAGCAGACACTAAATCTGCTTTCGGGCAAAATAAACGACTCTATAATGACAGACTTGAACTACCGCACCGATTATCTTCACCAAAGTCCGGAGAAGGTGGCAGAGGACTTTTTGAAGGGCCGGTCATTATTCAAACCTGCCCGTAACGGGAATGCCGGCATCGTTCGAATCGGCTCTAAAATTTTTGGCGAGCAATATATCCTGGCAAACATATACAGCATGCTGATAAAGGGTTATACGAACTACGATGTGTCGACCAAAACCGGCCTGGGCGGTACGAAGATTTGTTTCGACGCTTTGACTAACGATCAAATAGACTTTTATCCCGAATACACCGGAACAGGTTTGCTGGCCATCTTGCAAGCGCCCGCAAAGACGGTCGATTCGCTGATCTCAGACAAAAACAAGACCTATGATTATGTAGCGAAGGAGTTTGAGGCAAAATATAATATCAAATGGCTAAAACCGATTGGCTTCAACAATGCGTATGCTTTAATGATGCGCGAAAAAGAGGCTAAACGGCTAAAAATTAAAACAATTTCGGACTTGAAACGCTATTTGGAGAGCAAATAACCAATGGACCTAAGAGGTTGTTACCACAAAGTACGAAAACTCACCGAACAGATCTGTAGTCCACTGCAAACTGAGGATTATGTCGTTCAGCCCGTAGCCGATGTGAGCCCGCCTAAGTGGCATTTGGGCCATACTTCCTGGTTTTTCGAAACCTTCATCCTGAAACCCTACTTTATGGATTACCGGGAATTTGATCCGGAGTACAATTTCGTATTCAACAGCTATTACGAAACCGTTGGGCGCAGGGTAATCCGTACCGATCGCGGCAATCTGAGTCGCCCCACGGTGGCTGACATCTATCGGTACCGCGAATACATTGATGAGGCCATAGAAAAGTTCCTTTGCGAAGAACCAGCGAAAGAAATTAAAGAACTGCTGATACTGGGTCTGAACCACGAACAGCAGCACCAAGAGCTTTTATATACCGATATTAAATACATTTTGGGGCATAACCCTCTCTTCCCGGCTTATTCCAGGGATTATGTCTCGCCGGAAAAGGCTGGCAACGGTGGCCGGTTCATTGAAATCAAAGAAGGAATTTATGAAATCGGTCATAACGGTGAGGGTTTCTGTTTCGATAACGAGCTGGCGCGGCACAAGGTTTACCTGCAGTCGTTTGAAATAGCTGCAAATCTGGTAACAAACAGGGAATACCTGGAATTTATCGATGCAGGAGGGTACCAGGATTTCAGGCACTGGCATGCTGAAGGCTGGGATTGGGTGAACCGAAACCGGGTTACTGCGCCTTTATATTGGCATAACATTAACGATGCATGGCATAATTATACTTATGCCGGTTTGCAGCCGGTTAATTGGGGCGATACGCTTTGCCATGTCAGTTATTTCGAGGCGTCGGCATATGCATCCTGGAAAGGCCTGCGTTTGCCGACTGAATTTGAATGGGAAACAGCGGCAAACCGGTTCGACTGGGGCCTTCGCTGGGAATGGACGGAAAGCGCATACCTGCCCTATCCGGGTTTTGTAAAGGCTCCGGGCGCTATCGGTGAGTATAATGGCAAGTTTATGGTGAACCAACAAGTATTACGCGGCGCATCGGAGGTTACGTCGCCCGGACATAGCCGCATTACCTACCGCAATTTTTTTCAAACACATTTACAATGGCAATTTACCGGCATCAGATTGGCACGGTAATTATACAATTAAACCTATGGGACTACCAGCAAGTATCGTCAGGCCCGGCCTGTTCAAAGAAAAAACAGATATTTTTTATAAAGACGTCATATCCGGGCTGAAGTCGGTTCCGAAGCGTCTGAATTCAAAATATTTTTACGATGCCAAAGGCGATCAAATATTCCAGGAGATCATGAATTGCCCGGAGTATTATCCTACCCGCTGTGAAATGGAGATATTCTCAAAAAAAACTGCCGTGCTGGGCGATGCCTTGATAGAGGGGGGCGGTGCCTTCGACCTGATAGAATTGGGCGCAGGCGATGCTACTAAATCATCATATTTACTTAAGTATCTGCTGGATCAAAAGGCCGATTTTACTTACCTGCCTATTGATATATCTGAAAATGTGATATCCTACTTAAAAAACACTCTGCCGGTTAAACTGCCCGGTTTGAAAGTTAACGGTCTGAACGGGGAGTATTTTGATATGCTAAAACACGCAGAAAGGCTATCAAACCGTCGAAAAGTGGTGTTGTTTTTAGGCTCTAACATAGGCAATATGCAACTGGACGAGGCTTTGAATTTTTGCAGGCTTTTGCGCGAACATCTGTCTGAGGGTGATATGGTGCTGATGGGCTTTGACCTTAAGAAGAACCCCAAAACCATCCTGGCAGCTTATAATGACAAGGACGGCATCACCAGGCGCTTTAATCTGAATTTGCTCGAACGTATCAATCGTGAATTAAACGCTGACTTTCACCTGAGCAAATTTGACCATTATCCGACCTATGATACGGAAACCGGGGCTTGCCGGAGCTACCTCATAAGCCTGGAGGACCAGGAAGTAACAATTGGACAAAAAGAACACATCCGTTTTCAGAAGGACGAATACATCTATATGGAGATCTCCCAGAAATTTACCGTTTTGCAAGCCGAGCAGATAGCCGCGAATGCGGGTTTTAAAACGGTAAACTGCATTTTCGACAGCAAAAAATGGTTTCTGGATGCTATCTGGCTGGCGGAGTAAACTCTTTAAAAAAAAATAACCCCGTGGCCTTGCCAACGGGGTCGTCACTAAATTATCAATCTGTATTTATAGCACTTTGGGGTTCAGTTCTGAATCGATTAGCTCGCCGACCGGCTTGCTCATCAGCCATTTGGCGTGATCGTTTCGTTGCCATTGATGTTTGGGTTCGGATACTCTCGCACCATCGGCCATGTAAATTATTGTCATTATTTCGCGCATTCTATCCGAATTATTTCCGGGTGCATTATGGATAGTAAAGCCCTTGTGGAAGGTCGCATCGCCAGCCTTCATGGTTTCAGCACGGGTTATCGGGAACTTATTGTTTTTTACATAATCGTCGAATGCGCTTTCCGACTCATCGGATATCTCGTAGTCGAATATCGACCCTTTGTCAAATGAATTCGATGCAAAAGTAAGCATACCCATATCCACGTCGATGTCGACCAGCGGCATCCACATCGTAATGGTATTATCGGTATCTATCGGCCAATAATATTGATCCTGGTGCCACGGTGTCGGGCCTCCGCCGGGTTCCTTAAATAATGCCTGGTCGTGATAAATGCGCACGTTCTCAACTCCCATCAGGTCGGCTGCTATCTTTCCAAGCCTTTTTGCCAGCACAAATTTCTTCACCCCTTCGTCAACGCGCCACAGGTTCATGATCTGCAAAAATGCCTTACCATACGTATCGCGGTCCTGCATTTTGCGCTTTTCTGTATTATATCTTTCGGCGGCTTCCACTATAACCGGCTCATAGGCTGCTATTTCATCTGCCGACAATATATTCCTGACTAATGTGTGCCCCTTCTCTTGAAATTCCCTTATGTTTTCTTCGGGTGTTTTTCTCAGATCATCCAACCCGGGAAGCTTTGAAACTTGAGTGTCCATTAATTGAAAAATTTATACTCAAAGTAAAATAGCAATCGTCCCGAAAAAAATGAAGAAAATGGTGTAATAATGGATTATTTTATCCCTATATTGCATTAAAGTTTTTTTATTGCCAAAATAAGCAAATGATTAAGGCCTCATACGAAGTTTTACAGCCGGCAAGCGGGCATTCTTTCTTGTTCAGGAAGTTTGGAAAGTCGGCTTTTGATGCACCTTATCATTTTCACGAAGAAGTAGAGCTGACTTACATTGTCCAGGGCGCGGGCAAGCGGTATGTAGGCAATCACATGGAAGATTTTTCAAGCGGCGACCTGGTGCTGCTGGGCTCCAACCTGCCACATTGCTGGAAACTCGACGCGGACAATCCGGACAGCCAGGAAGCCAGCGCAATGGTGATACAGTTCAACAGCAATTTCCTTGGCGATGACTTTTTTGGCAAAGCTGAATTGCAAGGGATAAAGAAGCTGCTTTTGAAAAGCGGCTCAGGCATGAGTTTTAATTCGGCCACCAGGAATACCGTAAACCATAAACTAGAACACCTTGCGGCCGAGAAAAACAATTTCAGGATGTTGATTCACCTGCTTGAGATACTGCAAAGGTTGGCAGTGTCCAATGAATATACGCTGCTCGACCACCAGGGAAGTGTTGCAGAACGATCAAAAAGTGAGCAGGAGCGCATCAATCCTATCTTTGCGTATCTGGTCGAAAATTTCAGGGGCGACATCTCACTTAACGAGGCGGCCAACATCGCCAGTATGACTCCCAACGCATTCTGTAAATACTTTAAGCGTATTACCCGCAAAACATTTATGGAAACGGTGATCGAATACCGCTTAAATTATGCCACACAGCAGTTGATCCAAACGGATAAACCCATATCGGACATATCTTTTGAAAGCGGTTTTGGCGATGTGTCACATTTCTATAAAATGTTTAAGCACAAAACGAACCAAAGCCCGCTTAATTACCGGAAAAACTTTATGCGGGATCTGGATGCGGACAAAAACCGCATTCCCACTCAATTCGCCCATACCTCCACGCCATAGGCGGGAATGTTTACCGAAACTGCGCCCTGTTTATTTGCCGGTTTGGTTTCGCCGAATAGTTGTTTAAGATTGACAGCACCGTTTTGAATGGACGCGCTCTGTGGCTGACCAGACAAGTTTACAGCAACGATCACTTTTTTGTCGCCTGCCCGGCGTTCGAATGTAAACACTTTATCGTTATCGTTGGCAATAGTTTTGTAAGCTCCGCGAATAAGAACGGGGTCAGCTTTTCTTAACGAGATCATTTTGCGGTAAAAGTTCAAAAGTGAATTGGGGTCATTCTGCTCTTCCTCCAGTGAAACTCCGTCGTTCGGGATGTCATTGGTATTGAACTTATCTTTCCAGGGGCCTTTCAATTTGTACCAGTAAGCCATCCCTTTACCCTGATCGCTCTTGTACCATTCAAAAGCGGAGCGGTTGGGAATGTCGTTGGCGTCCGTTGCGCCCAGGCTCGCATTGGTGCCGCTCATGCCCAGTTCCTGCCCGTAGTAAATAGACGGTACGCCGCCAAGCAACAGGTTTAAGGCAGCCCCAACCTTTAACTTACCCGGGTCGCTTTTTACACCGTGGGCAAAACGCGGCATATCGTGGTTCTCGATAAATACTACCTGCTGTTTACCCGGTGGAGTCAGCATAAAGGTGGAGTCGGCCGCCTTTTCGATCTGTTTTTTGTCGAATGTCCGGATGGCAAAAGTAAGCCTGAAACCAAATACCCTGTCAACGCCGCCGTGCGTCAGGTAATCACGCCCGAACGAGCCCCAGTTTGCCTGCTCGGCTACAATTTTAATTTTCGGGTTTATTTTCCTCAGCCTGCTTAACAGCGGGTTCCAAAACGTATCGAACAGGTGCGGAAGCTGGGGCTTTTGATCCAGGTTGTCCATCATGTGATCGAGCCGGAAACCATCTACGCCATCGTCGAATTTACCATCGCCATTCGGGTCCATAAAATATTTGAAAAGCTGATAGTTGTATTCCAGCACCCTGGGACTATTCAGGTTTACGGTGGTTATTTTGCGGTACACGCTGTCGTAGCCAAGCAGGCCCCGCAGGCCAAATATGATCGAAACCGGCGTTTTATGCGCCGAATCTTCATAAAGAATATAGTCACGGTATTTTGATGCCGGATTGCCGACGCCGTCTTTCCACCAGAGATGGTCCTCGGTAACATATTGTGTTTCCATGTCGAGGTATATCTTCATGCCGCGCCGGTGCACCTCTTTTACCAGGCGGACATAGTCCTGCATCGTACCATACCGGGGATCGATCTTCTTAAAATCCGTAGCGAAATAATTGTGATAAAAAACCGACTCGTATAGCGGCGTAAACAATATGGCGGTCGCACCTAAATGTTGTATATAATCAAGCTTTTGGTACACGCCGTTTAGGTCGCCGTGCCCGTCATCGTTGCTGTCGTAAAAGCTCCGTTGAAAAATATGGTAGATGATCTCATCATTTACTGTACTTTTCGCAGCGATTTTATATTGGTTTTGGGCGTTCACGATACAGGAAATGCACAGACAGCCCAGGAGGGCAACTATTTTTCTCATATTAAGATTTTAATACATCAAAGTAAAACAAGGCTTATTTGCAAAACAATGAAGAAATAGTTTGAAAACTGGAACAAATTATCTGGAACCATGCTTGCTTATTGGTTAATATACGCCAATAAATATCCAATATAGTTATTTTTTAAGGAGTTAGATCTGCGTTACTTTGCGCTCGCTTTTGACGCACCTTCAACCTGCGGTAAAAGTTATCTGAACAGTAAAAAAAGCCGATGGGAATTCTGTGCAAAGCCGCTATAACGGATGGGTCAGGAAATTTTGAGGTTGGCGAGATTGAGGTGGGTGATCCGAAAGAAGATGAAGTGCTTGTCAAACTCAAGGCAGCAGGGCTTTGCCATACCGATTATGATTCACTTAGCTGGGGTAAACAACTGATCATAGGGCATGAAGGATCGGGTGTAGTCGTTAAAACAGGGAAGGACATAAAGGGATTTGTGCCGGGCGATAAGGTAATCCTGAACTGGGCCATGCATTGCGGACATTGTTTTCAATGCCGGCATGGCAACCAGCACCTGTGCGAGGTTGCTTCGCCGGTAGCAGCAGGCGGTAACGGCTATACTCCGGGCCACGCCGACCCGTCGGGCACGCAACGCAACGGCAGCCCTTTGCTGCGGTCCTTTAATATCGGTACGCTTTCGGAGTATACCCTGGTCAAAGAATCCGCGCTCGTAAAAAATCATTCCGAAAAACTAAGCTTCCCGGCGGCGAGCATTATCAGTTGCGGGGTAATGACGGGCTATGGCTCGGTCGTCAACGCGGCCAAGGTAATGCCGGGGTCGTCCGTCGTGGTGCTGGGCACCGGGGGCGTCGGTTTGAATGTGATACAAGGTGCGAAAGTTGCCAGAGCGGGCATGATCATTGCCATCGACGTGAATCCCAACAGGCTTACGATGGCCCGGGCTTTTGGTGCGACCTATACCCTGCTTGCCGACAAAAATGATAAAGGCCTGCTGAATGCCGCCCAACAGGTAAGGCAATTGACTGAGCGCGGCGCTGACTATGCTTTTGAATGCACCGCCATACCCGAACTGGGCGCCGCTCCGCTGGCCATGGTGCGCAATGCAGGCATGGCTGTACAAGTAAGCGGCATAGAGCAGGAAATTACCATTGATATGAATCTATTCGAATGGGATAAGACCTATATCAACCCGCTTTACGGCAAGTGTCGCCCCCAGATAGATTTTCCAAATATAATTGACCTATATGATAACGGGCAGATAATGCTTGAGGAGATGATAACCCGTACCTACACAATAGATGAACTTGATAAAGCCTTTGATGACCTTCTTGGCGGACGAAACGCAAAAGGGGTCGTCGTATTTGAATGACAGTAAGATGTCCAGATTCAGAACAGTCGAAATATCCAACCCGCAGTATGAAGCGGACGGCTTGCGCTTTATCACCGTGAAGACGCCTAACCTAAACGGTAGGGGCGATATCTGCATTTACGCTCCGAAAGTTGCCAAAACCGATACGCTGCCGATTGTTATACTATTGCATGGTGTTTACGGCAGTTCGTGGAGCTGGGCCTTTAGCTCGGGCGTGCATTTAAAGCTGGACGAGCTGATCAGGGCGGGCAAACTTCCGCCGATGATCCTGGCCATGCCGTCAGACGGTCTTTGGGGCGACGGCTCGGCCTACCTGCCCCACAACAGTTTTGATTTCGAGCGATGGATCAGCAGTGACGTGCCCGATGCTGTGATCTCCTGCATAGATGGTGCGAACACGAATTCGCCGCTGTTCATTTCCGGCCTTTCCATGGGCGGCTTCGGCGCGCTGCGTATAGGCGCAAAATACGGCAATAAGTTCACGGCCATATCAGGGCATTCGTCCATAACCAGCTTACCGCAAATGAAGCTTTTCGTGCAGGAAAGCCTTAAAAGCTACATCCAGCACGACGTTACCGACGAGGATCTGCTGGCCACCTTCAAGGCATACCGCCAGCACTTGCCGCCCATAAGGTTCGATTGCGGCACCAGCGATTTGTTGCTCAATTACAACCGCGATCTTCACAAAAAAATGGAGAAAGAAGGCATTTTACATCTCTACGAAGAATACCCCGGCGGGCACGAATGGCCTTACTGGTCTGAGCACGTTATCGATTCGCTAAAGTTTTTTGCGGCGCAACTATAAGGCGTAAGGTAATTTGATAATTCTGCCTTATATTTATCCTCATGAGAAGAAGGCGCCCGGTTTATTTATTACCCCTGGGCATTGCCATAGGTGTAAGCATCGGCGTGGCAATAAATAGTGTAGCCATCGGCGCGGGCGTAGGTGTGGCTTTAGGGGTGGCTATGTCGGCCATATACGAAAACCGGAACAGGACACGGCAGTAAGCCTTAGCTGGTCCTATACACTTCCGTGCCTACGAGCACGATGTTATCCACGCTGTCCACAACTTCGTGTATTTTTTTATCCAGGTTATCCAGGGCGTTTTCCAGCAATTCAAAATATTCCCTGGGCGCATCGTAATCTTCAGCCCTGATCAGGTCCATCATGCCTTTAACTGTCGTAAGCGGAGCGCGGAACTCATGCGCCTGCATATGCGCTATCTTTAGCAGCGATTTGTTCTGCGCCAGAATTTTCTGCTCCTTTACTTTACGGTCGCTAACATCGCGTATAACATACGATATGCCTATGATCTCGTTATTGGGATCCCGTGCAGTTTCGAAGGAGGCTTCCCAATAGATGACCCCATGTTGCCCGTAATCGGTCGAGCCCTCCTCGAAGGCATGGTCGCCAGCCACGGCCATGTTAAATCCCCTGATGAACTTATTTACAAAATCGGGAGCGATATATTGTACCATCATGTCACCCCGTTGCAGCTCCTTCCCGTGAACCTTTTTTATGAAGTTAAAAGCAACTTTGTTAAAATCGATCACTTCGCCGCTTTTGCCCAGCAGCGCATGAAAATTGGGCGCGCTTTCAAAAAATGAACGCTGGGTTATACGGGCCTTGCGGATGATCTCCTTTTGATGTTCGAATTCTATCTTGTTTTTTTCCAGCAGATCAGTGCTGATCCGGTGCTCCATCATGTTGACGGCTTGTTTAGCCAGCATTTTTAGCAGCAACTGCTGGTGATGGGTCAGATCGCCCGGATGGACGTCGATCACGCACAAGCCGCCTATTTTTTGGCCGGCGCTGGTTGTTAAAGGAACACCTGCGTAAAAGCGAATACCCGGTTCGCCGGTTACAATAGGGTTTCTGGCGAAACGTTCGTCAAGCGTAGCATCCCTTACGATCATCACTTGCTCGTCCATGATCGTATGGCTGCAGAACGAAATTTCGCGTGGTATCTCTGTAATGTCTGTGCCTTTTCTTACCCTAAGCCATTGGGTGTCCTTGTCAATCAATGTAAGCAAAGCGATCGGCGTATTGCAGATCTCCGATGCCATTTGCACCAATTCCCTGAGCTCGGTGTCTGCTTCCAGGTCGAGGGTTTTAAACTTTTCAACGGCCAGCAGGCGAATGTCGTTATCAATCATTTTTCCGGTTTCAGGTTTGCGATCTGTATTAATTGTATTTGCAACACTTACTACGTTCGCCCTGCAGGAAAGGTTATAAAACGGTTTTAGGGCCGTATTATCTGTCAACCGGCATGTCCCGGAGTTGTTTTGGCGTGATCTTTTGATACCCCGCCGGCGTTGAAAATATGCCGTCGGGAACCGGCTCAAACCGGATGTTCTTAACGGTAGTTTTCGTGAGCATACCGTTTTGCATAACGGAGAACGCCAGCGGGAAACCATAGGTGGTGTCAAAAGCCATCGTTAAAGAGTTGGGAATTACACGGATCTCTTTGGTAAACCACACTTCCGATTGTTCGCCTGTCGCCTTATCGACCAACGTATATTTTATAGCCCTGTGGCCGGCGACGACCGTATCTTTATTATTTTTTGTATAAGCGTAACCCAATTTTGCCGGCTCTTCCTCCTGCTGATCGGCCTTGTTGTAATCGATCACAAATTTTTGCGAAGACGACCTTAACAAGACCCGCATAAAGTTGGTCGGCTTGCAGGTGATCACGGTAGTTGCTTCATCATTCATTTGCTGTATGCTGACGGCTGAATCGCCCTTAAAGTACACGGTTGCGCTTTTAGGCAGGTAAAGCGCATAGCGACCCAGGCTATCGGGCAACCGGTATTGGATATCGTAGGTTATCGACCCTTGCAACACCTTTTTTTTATTGCAGGAATACACGATAACCAAAATAGCTAAGATACCAAGGAAAATTCTTTTCATGGATGGTTTTAGAAGTCAAATCTATCAAAAAGATGGTAAGGTAAGCGATGATTGTTCATCCATCGTCGTAAGCACTTAACCAATTGTTAATTAATATTAAAAAATTTTGCCGGAGCTTTAAACTTTTAAAAATCAAATACGTAAAACAAACCGCATAAGGCGGATAAATTTTGCCGGATGGCTATGTATTCGCGGTTGTAAGGCCTGGTTACCAGGTGGCCGATACTTTCTTTAATAGCTAACTACTAAGCAAACAATAAAAATGAAAAAATTGATTTTGGCGCTATCGGCATGCCTGTTAATAAGCACGCTGAGCAGCTATGCCCAGACCCAGCACGTTTATACCAAATATGGTGATGACGTGGGTACGCTTGACGGTATTATTAAGGCCTATTACGACGTTGTCTGCGTAAACAAAGGCGGAAAAGTGAGTTACGAGCGCGACAGCCTGCTGCACATCCAGGGTGTGCGTGTCGGTTCGGCGGGCATTGATGCCAAAGGTAACCCGGTGCTCCATTTTACAACGTTGAAGGAGTTTCACCGCGAATCCGACGCGTACGAGGAAAAGGAAGGTTTTTACGAACATGAAACAGCCCGTACGGTACAGAATATCCGCAATATATACCATGTGTGGAGCACGTATGAATCAAGCCACGAAAAGGGCGGCAAAGTAGTTGCACAGGGGGTAAACAGTATTGAGCTGTATTTCGACGGCAAGCGTTTCTGGATACTCGGCTGGTATTACGATTAATTTATTTGCCGCGTAACCTTGAAGGTTTGACAACGTAATAGTGGCTTGAATATCTATTCTATTTTGATGAGTAAAAAATCAGGAAAAGTGAACATTAAAGGTTTCGAAAGCATTCCGGACAACAAGGTCATCGAAAATGACCTTGAGCCTTTTAAAAAGACTGACGAGCGCCCGGCGACATCGCGCGACGAGCTGCTGGACGAGTTTGACGTTCTTCTTGCCAAACATCAACTGGACAACAAGATGACCAAAAGGTACCTGGGCCGCATACGCCTGCCAAGGCTTATCGGCGGCGTGCTGGGTATTGCAATGTGCGTTTTGGCCGTTGTTTTAGTTTTAACACCGCCCGCGCCGCACGATAACACCGCACGTTACATCATTGCTGCAGGCATGCTGATCGCAGGCGCTTACATCGGCGTAAGGTTCGCCCTCTAAAATTCGCGCGGATTAGGTTATGTCAAGCCCGGTTGCAAAAAGAGTATTATTGGTCGATGATAATGCTCTGTTCCTCAAAATATTAGCGCATGCATTTACCAAAGCAGGCTTTGAATGTTCCACCTGTCTTTCTGCGAGTGAAGCATTTGATTATTTGAACCTGAACATACCCGACGCCATCCTGTCTGACTATGAGATGCCTGAGATGAACGGCATCGAGTTCAGGAAATTCCTGCTCAATAATTCCGACTATAAAGATATTCCCTTCGTTTTCTTAAGCTATATAACCGACAAGGACCTGATGGCCGAAGGTCTCGATCTTCATGCCGTCGACTACGTGGTAAAAGAAACACCCGTAAATGTGATCGTATCCAAGATCGGTAACCTGATCGACACGGTGCAGAAGCAGCGCGAACTATCGGTGCTCGAGATCAAAAAGGCCGCCCTTGCGCTGAATATCCGCACGGTGCCTAAGGTTGCTCCGGTAGTAGCCGGCTTTGATGTCGACTTCTGGCACCAGGCCTACCAGGACGTGCCCGGGGGCGACTTTATCGATTTTATCGAGGTCGACGACCGTTATAGTTATATCGTCCTCGGCGATGTGATGGGCAAGAAATGGGTGGCATGGTTCTTTACCTTCAGCTTTTTAAGCTATATCAGGGCAGCGATCCGTTTCGGCATCATGAACCGTGATTTCTCGACTGCCGAGATATTGCAAAAAGTAAACAGCGTGATCTGCTATGATAATGCGCTCAAAGATATCCTGTCGACCATGTCGCTGGTGATGATCGATAAACAGGAGCAGGTAATTACCTATTCCGGAGCGGGTGATCTGCCCATGCTACATTACAGCGCCTGCACAGGCGAGATAGCGCAAGTGGAGTCGTCGGGCTTGCTGCTCGGGCTTTTTCCCGACGGCGGTTATACCGAGCAGCGCATTGAGCTTAAGCCGGGTGACCAGATATTCGTTTTTACCGACGGCCTCATCGACTACGAAGACGAGAACGGCGAGAAGAAGAGTGATTATAATTTATTTAAAGACAAGCTGTTGAAGATGATAAACGATAAGCTTACCTTTAAACAGATCAGGCAGAGCCTGCTACAAAACCTGTCGCCGGCCTTAGTGGACGACTGCAGCATCATTAACATCAATAAACCATAAAATTTTATGATCAACATAAGTAACCAGGGACCTAAATTTATTACTGCCGAAGTAACCATTACCGAGGCTAACCTGAGTAATTCGGACGAATTTAAAGCAGAACTTGTAAAGCTGCTCGATGAGCACAACAAGATCATTATCCTCGACCTGCAGGAGTTGAAATATGTCGACAGTGCATTCCTGGGTGCGTTAGTAAGCGCCCTCAAATACGCCATCAGCCTGAAGCTGGATATTGTGCTGGTAGGACTTCGGAGCGATATCCGCGACCTTATCAAGCTCATCAGGCTCGACAAAGTCTTCAAGATCTACAATTACGCCGAAGAGGCGCAATTTGCTGTAAACAAATTCTGATGGCACCCCGCGCCGAAAAAATGGAGCTTGAATTCAACAACGGCACGGGCGGACTGATCGCCTCGCTGCAGCAGATGCTGGAATTTATTTCCGGTCGCATTCCATCGGGCGCAGATGCAGAGGATATTTTATTTCGCAGCAAGGTGATCATTACCGAACTGCTTACCAATGCCATTAAACATGCGGGCAAAGGCACTACTTTATTCGAAATAGAAAGCAGCGCCTGCCTGTCGATACGCAAGACCGACAAGGGTGCTCCGCTTTACCTGGTAACTGACAACGATCATCCGGCCGGGAGCGGCTCAAATAACAAAAAACTCATCAGCGCCGATCCGCTAAACGCACTGTTCGCTATAAGGGAAAACGAAAATCGCGTGCGTTTTACCAGCGAGGAAAGCTCAATGGACGACTTTTTATCGGTCGAACAGGTGATGGAACACTTCGGCCTGCTGATTATCGCCCGCTCATCCGATGAATTTACCTACACCTACCACAACGATACCGGTTCCAACGTGTTCAGCGTAAGCCTTAACTGGTATGCCGAAAACTGAGATTCAAAATCAGTAATAGTACGTATATAATCCAGTAAAAATACTGCCGGTAGCCAAAAGTAAGCCTTTTATGTTTGCTTAACTCAAACATTATTAAGGCCATGAACCAACTTACTTACATCGACGACCGCCAACTGGACCATTTTATCCTGAAAAAGACTTTATCCCGTTTCGGGTCATCCTACGAAGTGAAATGTACCAGCACGGGGGCAGCAGTACAATACCTTTTATCGCAGTACAAGCTCGACAGCGAAAAGCTGCCCGACATCATCCTGATCGATATTTACATGAGGGATTTCGATGCCTGGGCATTCCTGGATGATTTGCAAGCCATATACCCTATGCTTGTCAAGCCGGTGGAAGTATATGTGCTCTCAGCGTCACGGTACGCGGCCGATGTTGAACGCTTGAAACAGTACGGCTTTGTAAAAGCGTTCATCCTGAAGCCTATTACCAGAGAAGTGTTGGAAATGCTGATAAAACAGAAGGAAACGCACATGGACCGGTTCAGGATACTCGAGGTGCAGAATTAATTCTTCAGCCCCCTCACATCCAGGTAGATGTAACTCGCATGCGCTATGCCCAGCGTAGTGCCCGGGGTAACGTCGACATATCGCTTAAGGTAGCCGTCGATGATGCCCTTCATCACATCTTCGTAGGTCTTTTTGAATTCGCCCTGGTAAGGGATGTCCGTTCTGCCAAAATGCAGTCCTCCTTTATCGTCTACAAATACCGAAAAGGAATATTCAAATTCCTCGTAGGCTTTGTGGATGGTGATATTAAATTCGGGATACATGTAGTTGATCGAAGGGTCGACTTTGTTTAACGGCGTGGATTCGCTTTTAACCTTCTCGACGGTTACCAAAGGGCTGTTACTTGTCAGTAACGCCGGCATCCTTGCCGAAAATGCGCTGTCGATAACCCGGTTTGCCAGCGCCGAGCGTTTTTGAATGAACAAGGTGTCCTTGCGGCCCGGCTGCCCCATGCGCGCCACTTTATCCGGGCCGTTACGACGGATATAGTCGTCGGAATAAAACGTCATAAAAACATTGGAGCCTTCATCCTCATCTAATATGATCCTGTTTTCTACCCGCTGGGCCTGGAAAACCAAACTGTCGGGGCTTATCCTCCGCAGTTTAAGCCAGGTATCGGCCGTGTTGAAGATCGAGTCGTGGTCGAAATACACATGAAAGCCATAGTAACGCTGCATTTTCGGGCTGAAGACCTGCGCTGAATCGTCCGAAATAAAATAGAGTTTCCAGCCCGGCTCGAGCTGATAACCCTGTTTGTCGAATACCAGGCCGTTGCTAAATGCGCGGCGCACCTCGGTAAAATGCACGCCTTTTACGCTGCCGAAAGGTAACCCGCGCTTACGGAACCTGTTGCAGGAGGAGACGAGGAGAACTGAAAATAATATCAGCAGCAGGTATCTGTATCGTTTCATAAAGGCGGCTCAAAATAAATAAAAAATGCGAGTCGTATAAATGGTTAATAAACAGGCGGCCCGTTATTGGTCAATTAATATTTTAATAACGTATTTTGTACACTAAGCTGATAATAATGTTATATTAGCGTTGACAAACAAGTAATTGCCCCGGCAGTTATAAACCTAAAAGTAATTTTATGAGAAAAAACAGCCTGATCGTCCTGTTTTTAACTATGCTGTTCCCATTTTGTGTGGAAGCGCAGCAGGGCTATATAAGCGTTAAAGGGAAAGAGATCGTGGCGGCGGACGGCAAG
>JAFDZK010000129.1 GCA_018267005.1 Bacteroidota bacterium | reverse complement strand
CGGTATGGAAAATTATTAGCCCCGTGCATGGAAAAGGTAAATATGCGGGGCTCATTTTCAAATATCTGGGCCGTTCCATTTCCCTGATGTACATCTAAATCAACAATTAAGATAGTTGATGCTAAATTGTAATTTAGTAAATAATTAGCAGCTATTGCCTGATCGTTCAAAAGGCAAAAACCTTCGCCCCAATTGGTTCCGGCATGATGTGTTCCGCCGGCGACATTGAAGGCGACGCCAAATTCAAATGCAAAGCGACAACCATCAATGGTTCCTTTAGCTATCCTGATCTCCCGCTCGACGAGCCGGGCCGATAAGGGAAAACCGATGCGCCGTATCTCCTTCGGTGGTAAGGTCAAATCGCGTAATTGGACCCAATAATCTGCATCGTGTGTCCACAGGATAATTTCATCGTCCAATGGCTCAGGCGAGAACAGGTTTTCCTGGGTTATCATGCCTTCGTGAAGTAATTGGGCCGGTATCAGCTCGTACTTCAGCATTGGAAACCGGTGACCATCAGGCAATGGGTGCGCATAAATGGGATCGTAAGCAATTTTAAGCATAGTTCTACCCCAGCGCGGCTAAAGATTCGTCCATCAGCTTTGAGGCCCTAAAAACATCTGTAAAGCTATTATAGAGCGGCACCGGGCTCAGCCTGATCACGTCGGGCTCCCGCCAATCACCGATTACACCGTTTTGCGCCAGGTGGTCAAAGATGGCTTGACCATTACGCTTGCATATGATTGAAAGCTGGCAGCCGCGCCATTTTGGCTCTGCCGGCGTTATGATCATAAATAATTCTTCGTTGTGTTTTTGGTTAATCTGCTTAATAAGGAATTCGAAATAGCCCGTTAATAATAAGCTTTTTTTGCGGAGTTTTTCCAATCCCGCTTTTTCAAAAACATCCAAAGCGGCTTTATGCACCGTCATCAGTAAGATTGGGCTGGTACTCACCTGCCATCCCTCGGCTCCATTTGCCGGCTCAAATCCTTGGGTCATCAGGAAGCGCTTGTCTACGCCATAACCCCACCATCCTGCAAAGCGTTTCAGATCCTGGTTAAAATAACGCTCATGCACAAACACGCCGCTTATACCGCCGGGACCGGAGTTGAGGTATTTGTAGGAACACCACACCGCAAAATCGGCTTCCCACTCATGCAATTTCAGCGGGACGTTGCCGATGGCGTGCGCCAGGTCAAAGCCTACGTATGCGCCGGCTTCATGCGCCGCTTCGGCAATGGCGCTCATATCAAAAAGCTGACCAGTATAATAATTGATACCTGCAAAAAGCACTAAAGCCAGGTTGTTGGAGTTTTCATCGATCGCTTCAAGAATGTCTTCCGTGCGCAATGTGTACTCGCCTTTTCTTGGAAACACTTCTATAATCGCATCTTTCGGCTCAAAGCCGTGAAACCTTATTTGGCTCTCAATGGCGTACTGATCAGAGGGAAAAGCTCCGCCTTCCATGAGTATTTTAAATCTTTTTTTAGTTGGATTATAGAAACTTACGAGCAATAGATGGAGGTTTACTGTAAGTGAATTCATGATGGTGATCTCATCTGTTTTGGCACCGACTATCTCAGCTAAAGGCTTCTTCATTTGCTGGTGATAAAGCAGCCAGGGATCATCGCCATGAAACCACCCTTCTATCGCCAGATCTTTCCAATTGGCCAATTGAGCGCTCAAGTATTGTTCCACCTTTTTAGGTTGAAGACCGAGGGAATTGCCGCAAAGGTAGGTCACATCTTTGCCGTTATACTGCGGAACCAGGAACTCACCGCGGAAATGCTTTAGCTCGTCCTGCTCATCCAGTTTCTGGGCAAACTCGAGGCTGTTTTCGTAAGTCATGGTCAATATTACGAAGAATTATTTGTTCGGCTTGCTCACAAACTTGTTGCCTTTCACATAGAAACGATATGGCAGCAAAGCGTCCTGACCGGCATAAGCTACGCCGATACGCGGAACTGCGGCTATCTGTTCATCGTCAAACGATAGGCCTCTGTCTTCTATCCATAAATCGTTGCTTTGCAAACTAACGCCATTTAACCGGCGGTCAATTCCCAGTGCTTTAGCTACAGAACCCGGACCAGCAGTAATATTGGGTTTAATGGTGTCCATATTCCGCCGTTCCATCATAATGTTGAGACCATCCGTTGGGTCAATAGCCCTAATCAGTATGGCACGAGGTTCGTCTTCTGGCGAAACCACAACATTCAGCATTTCATGAATACCATAGCACAGATACACATACGCTATCCCGCCTTCACGAAACATAATCGCGGTCCGGTTTGTTCGCCGGTTGCCGTAGGCGTGCGAGGCGCGATCTATTATTCCATTATAGGCTTCTGTTTCAACAATATAACCTCCACTTATCAAACCATCTATTGAAGTAAATAGATACTTGCCGAGCAGGGCTTTGCTGACATTAATTACATCTGAACTTAAATAAAAAGATTGGGGAAGTTTCACAGCGGTAATATTTTCTTTAGCCAGTTGTTAATCTCTTTAGGCTTGTTCATTATCATCAGGTGTGTGCCGCCTTCAACAATCGTCGCGTTGCGAATGTATTTGTGCGGAAATATCTGGTCATCATCACCGTGAATATGATAAACATGGTCGGGAATTATCTCATTATCCCAATGCAAAATAGCGCCTACGGCCCATTTTGCAAAGCGCGCCGGTGTTTTACTCAGCATATCTATAAAGAGTTCGCTATGTTTTTTGGATAACTTACCCATCGCGAATCTGACCAGGAAACCGGCTGAAGTAAAAACTTTAGCGGGAATGATCTTATAAACTGGGATGCGGCGGTACCAATTAAAGCTTTCCGGCGCCTCCCGAATAGTTTTAATGCTCGATATCAATATGGTTTTGTTTGTCCGGACGTGTTTGGTTATTTCCATAGCCAGCATCCCTCCCAGCGAATTACCAATCACGATATCGTCGGGCAATATTTGATAGTTATTAACCAGTTTTTGAGCATACGACGCGAGCGTGTCGGCTTTCTTAGGGTCCAGCCAGGTGATATGCACAATGTTATAACCAGCAAGATCGATGTTCTGGTAAACGCGGTAATCGGCGCCAAGGCCGGGTATCAGGAATACCTTCTGCATCAGAACTTAATAAGATTTATGATCTGCTGCAGGTATTGTACATCGGTTTCATCAAAGTGATCCAAGTTTTCGCTATCCACATCCAGTACACCGACAATATTTCCGGCTTTAAACAATGGCAGCACAATTTCCGACCGCGACAATGAGCTGCAGGCGATATGCCCGGGGAAAGCGTCCACATCAGGTACGATCAGCGCTTTTGCCTGTTCCCAGGCTGCTCCACAGACGCCTTTGCCTTTGGCGATACGTGTGCAAGCTACAGGACCCTGGAATGGGCCAAGAACCAATTCGCCGTCTTTTACGAGATAAAAACCAACCCAAAACCAGTTAAACTGTTCCTTAAGCGCAGCGCAGATATTGGCCAGGTTAGCAACAAGGTCGGTTTCTCCCGACAGAAGCGCGTTGATCTGAGGGACAAGGGAGTCGTATTGTTCTTTTTTGTTGGTGGAATGTATGATTGTTAAATCTTCAGCCATAAAAACAAAGGTAAATAAGCCTGCCTGAAATTAAATAAACCAAATCTCATATTTTCGCCCGATGATCGTTAACCTAACCATCGTTTGTTACCGGACAGCGCTTAATCCGTTCGTGCATTTGGATGTAATTAACCGTGTGCGTGAGGAAAATTGTTTTATAGAAGACCTATTTGCGCGATTCAGACCCGTTGACTGCTTTGACACCTTGAATGGTGCCGATCCGGTGAAAAGCTTATTGACCGGTAAAAGCGACTTTTAACTAACTTTACCACATGAGAATCATTGCCGAACTTCCGAACCCGGACTTTAAAATATCTATCCTTTACATGAACCAAAAATTCATCGTCAAGATAGAACAAGGCTCCCTTGAGCAAACCTACAAAATCTCCGAAATGGACCTGACCGACGGCGTGAATAGTGTGTTCGAACTGCTGGACGAAGAATTTTTAAAGTCGGTAGGCGCCCGCTTTACCCAAATGCGCAAAGATTATAAAGACACTTATTATAGGTATAACTATTAGTTTATCTAAACTAGATAAGAACTTGTTTAACAATAATTTAAATTTGATAAAGTTTAATAGCCAAATTTTATTTGGCAACCTAACCCGTGTTTTTCAGGTAAACAGCCCGCTTTTTAATAAAATTCACGTCGGACCTGATATAAACTTATGATCAATATAATAAAATATAAACTGCTGATAAACAATTAGATATATTATTTAAAATATACTAAACAGAACAATATTCTGCTAAACATCGCCCAAACAAACAGCATTGAAAATCAATAGCTTATCCTGTTTAAAGGCAAAAAGCGCTTCTTAGTTAGGCAGGCAATAAGTCGCAATACCAAAAACCTGCAGGCTTTTGGGGAGCTGATGAGAAGCAAGTATCGCTGGAATTTTTCGGAGCAGCGTATTCTTTAAACACCTTCTCTCCGACCCGGTACACAATTTCATTTTTGAAGATCGGCCCTTTAAAGGCAAACGTGTGGAACTCACCATTCTCGCCACAGACATCTACATCTTGCGGCAGCGATAAGATCAGCTCAGGCGTCATCTCCTTCCCAACAATGGGCTCCAGCCGTTCCTGTGTACAGGCGATAACCGTCCCAAAACCGAGGTTGAAAAACTCGTTGATAAGCTCAGTCGTATTGCGTTTCCATAAAGGGTAGATTCCAGTCATGCCGATCTCGGCCAACCGTGCGTCCCGGTAGTTCTTCAGATCTTCGAGGAAGATATCCCCGAAAATCGCGTGGGTTATCCCCTCGTTTCTAAAGTGCTCCATCGTTTGGTGCATCACATCATCATATTCTTTCATTCCCGGCATTTCAGGAAGGCGAACTTCGTACAGAGGGATACCGATGCTCTCGGCCTGCAACTTCAATAGTTCAACCCGGACACCATGCATGGATATGCGATCTACGGCATCGTTGATCGTCGTTACCAGGTATTTAATATCCAATTCCGGGTTTCGCAGGCAATGGTACAGAGCCAACGCACTGTCCTTACCCCCGCTCCAGTTGAAGATGCAATTTTTCATAATTATTGATTTATTGAATTAATGAATTATTGATTGTTGTATTGTTAGATTGTTTTATTGTTTTATTGTTGGCAGTCATAATTCAATAATTCATTCCTTCAATAATTTAGCAACTAATGGTGGTACCCCTGCGGTTGCTTTGGCTTCTATTCTTATAAAATCGTCCGATGAAATATAAGGGATATTAGGGTCGATGATATATTTCGGAACGTCGTAAGGCACATAATGGATCAAACCTGCTGCAGGATAAACCGCCAGCGAAGATCCTACCAGGATAAAAATATCTGCTTGGCCACACACCCTGGCTGCTTCTTCGATCATTGGCACCGCCTCGCCAAACCAGACTACATGAGCCCGTAATTGCGAGCCTAATTCGCACTTTTCTCCCATCTTAAGCTCCCAGCCTTCTATGGGATAGGTAATGTTGGGGTTTTTGCTCGATTGTGAACGCGTTATAATACCATGAAGGTGTATCACATTGTCCGATCCGCCGCGCTCATGCAGATCGTCTATATTTTGAGTGATGATGGTAACGTCATATTTCTTTTCGAGTTCTGCCAACGCATAATGTGCAGCATTGGGGCTGGCTTCCAGTACCGATTTGCGTCGCATATTGTAAAACTCCTGCACCAATTCCGGATTTCGGCGCCATGCCTCGGGCGTGGCCACTTCTTCGATATTATAACCTTCCCAAAGCCCGTCGCTATCGCGAAAGGTTTTCAGGCCGCTTTCGGCGCTGATCCCGGCGCCGGTTAGGACAACAATTTTTTTCATTGGAAAATTATGTAATAAAAAAAGCGACCCTAAGATCGCTTTTCTATTATCGAATACCTTGATCTTACAACGCTAGTTCCTGCCTGCTGCGCAGGGCTGTATATTTATTTTTAGCGAATTCAAACCCGCCGAACAGTACGGCACAAAATACGATGTCGCCAAACAGCATGTTTTTCTCAAACGGAATAGCAGCAACAAGCGATTGGATATAACCGGCGAAAGTATGCGGATACAGGTTTCCGAAAGGCAGGTCGGTTAACAACCAATGCAAAGCTACGCCGAGAACCGACGCTCCGAGCACATTCCATACATTGGCTTTTTTGATCAATGTGCCGACAAAAACCATAGCCAGGAAAAACACATACACCATAATTGAACTACTATCTAATATTTCCCATTTACCCGAATAAAAATGATTCAGAAATATATCGCTTGCGAATAGGATAAGCAGGGGCACCACATAGGCTTTCCATTTGCTGGCAAAATAGGCACCGCCAAACAAGGCGATAGCCCCTACCGGATTAAAATTGCTTAAAACATAAGGGAATCGGGCGCTAACCAGCCTGAATGCCGCTGCCGCAACGATCATCAGGATCAGGACCGTATTGCGGGTATTTATCTTTTGTAGTGTCATGGTCGTGTTTAGTTGGGTAAAATTAATTAATAATCCATTCAAATAAAATTCTTAATTGATCTGGTACTTCAAACCGAGCATAAAATTCCGGCCGCGCGCGGCATACCCTGCCCAATCGGAATACTTTTCATCAAAAATATTCTTCAGGTCGCCAAACAGCATCAGTTTTTTACAAGCCTGCCACTGCAAGTGCGCATCGAACACATTATACTGCTTTAACGTCACCACCGATGATGTGAAAGTAGTATAATTAAAAAGGTTGTCGTTCGTACTTCCGGTGTATTTGTAGTTCAATCCGAATACCAGGTTTGTCATTACCTGGTAGTTGAAATTAACCCCATAGGTATTTTTCGGCCGCCGGATCAAACCGTTGATCGTTGTGCCGCTGGCGTCAATCTGTGAACCGGTAACATAAGTGGCGTAAGCTAAGCCATTTACTGACCCGGCTTTAAAGGTCAACTCGCTTTCAAAGCCTTTATCATGTTCAGAATCGCCGTTTTTGTAAAACGACCGGTAAGGTGCAATGGGTTCCGTGTAGAAATAAATTGCGTCTTTGGTATCCCGTTTAAAAAATGCAGTGTTAAAATCAAGCATATCGGGTATTATCTCCCAGTCAAAACCAGTCTCGTACGATGTCGTTGTTTCAGGCTTTAAATCGGCATTGCCATATTGCGACGACAATTGGTAAATAGAAGGCGCCTTGAATGCCGTAGCTATGGTACCAAATAACTTAAGTTGATCAGCTATGAATAATGAAGGGTTAACTGTGTAGGTTAGGTTGTTGCCGTATTTGCTGTGATGGTTAAAACGGCCGCCAAGCTCCATGTGGAATATGCCGTACTTGAAAAACAACGAAGTATATGCGCTGGCCATGCTGTTGTGAGCGGTATCCGGGCTGATCTGAGTATAATCCGGGTTAGGATGATAGAACGCCTCCTCAAATAGACTGTACTGGCTGGTATTGTTGTATTTATAATCGGCGCCGCTGGTTATATCCAGGAATTTATTGATACTGTAATTAAATATCGCCTCCACGTCGGTTATCCGGCCTATATTGCGCGTAACCGAGTGCACCGAATCGTTATCGGGCGGCAAATTGTTAAAATTATACCAAACCACGTTGCGGCTTGCATTCAAAGTGAGCGTACCTTTTTTGAGCAGTAATTTCGCTCCTATGCCGCCGAATAAAAAAGTATTATGATAGGTAAAGTTCTGATCATCAACGTAACCATCGTAAGGCAGGTTACCTTTGTTGTAGATAGTTTGCAGGTTGCCGGTCAGCAGGAAATTATCCGTGATCTTTTGAGTCAGGTTAAGGCTGGCAGCCTGCTGGTGAAGGCCGTCATTCGTAAATTTCCCCTTACCGAGCGTATCGATAGCGGCCGGAAAACCTTTGGAATCGCTATTGGAAAGATTGAGCGCAACGCCAGTATTGTCCACATTGCCGTTAAGTGCCACCGACTCATTAAAAGTGTTGTAACTGCCGCCAACGAATTGCGCTGTCGCCTTCAATCCCTTCCCTTTGGCGTGTTTGGTAATGATATTGATCACACCGGCAACCGCATCCGAGCCGTACAAGGTTGAGCCGCTGCCTTTCAGTATCTCGATGTGGTCGATCTGCTCGATCGGAAAAGCGTTCAGATCATAACTGTTGTCGATAGCCGAAGCATTATTGACCGGGAAACCGTCGACAAGTATCAGGGTATTGCCCGACGACGCACCGCGCAAATAAACTGATGTGGCAATACCAGGCGCATTTTCCGCGCCTGAAAAAGTGACGCCCGGAATGCTGTTTAATAATTCAGGCAAGGTTTTACCTTGTGAGCGATTGATTTGTTCGGCTGTGACGACGGTGACGACCCTGCCAATATCAGACATTTTTTTTGGTGAACGTGTGGCGGTTACCACCACCGTTTTGAGCGCCCGGGCGGTGTCCTGGGCGCGGGCCGCTGCCGCTGTGAGCAGGGCCAGTTGTACAAGCCCCAGGTTTGTAGCAACTCTTTTGAAAATTTTTTTCATGTTGTTGTGAGTTTTGGCTCACAGCATACAGAAATGGAAAGTTTGGAATGGAAACCTGGAAAGACGAGTTTCACATTCAAGCTTCAATCCCCGAAAGCTATGAATAGTTCTATGCTCGTGGCAGGTCTTCTGACTTACTCCCCTTTCGCCCGGCCTTCCCATCCCGATTTGTCGGGACAGTGACTAAGAGTGGGCTATGGTTTTGGAGCTTACAGCTGCGGGACAGTCCGGGATTTACACCCGGTTCCCTTTTAATCAACCCCGGATTATCGGGATTAAACCAAAAGCGCTGCTAATATAGATCACGGATTACTACAAACCGCTTAAATGTTTTCAACATTTCTATTAGCGGTATTTTCAAGTTATCGATACCTTTACCAATCATGAGAATTTATATTACTGCGCTTTTGGTCATGACAAGCCTGTTTGCATCCGCACAGGAAATCGATACCGTCTTCCTGAAAAATCTATTAGAATCGCACCGCGACCTGTTCGAACACATTTTGAACCACCCGACGCACAACGAGGTACAGATATTGTATACTCAGATTGACCGTGACGAGAACAATGTCCCGCATTTCCGTTCCTTCAGTTACCGGCTGAATGCGAATCATTACTTCTACCCTGCCAGCACAGTAAAGCTGCCTACGGCAATTTTTGCATTGGAAAAGCTGAACGAATTGCGCATTAAAGGATTGACCGTCAAGTCGGCAATGATTACAGACAGCGCATTTGCTGGGCAAACCAAAGTAACGAAGGATACTTCATCTGAAACGGGGCTGCCGAGTATTGAGAATTACATCAAAAAAATATTACTGGTGAGCGATAACGACGCCTATAACCGGCTTTATGAGTTTGTCGGGCGCGAGGAAATCAATCAGAAGCTTAAGAAATACAACCTGAAAAACACGCGGATCATTGGCAGATTAGCTATTGGCGACAAAGGCGAAAGCACCAAGCACACTAATCCAATCGATTTTTACAATGGTGATAAACTGATTTATCATAAGCCTGCGTTGTATGACCCGAATGAATATCCCATGCACCTCGAACACATGATCATGGGCAAAGGTTATTTGGATAAGGATGATAAACTGGTGATGGAGCCGTTCGATTTTTCGCATAATAATGTTTACCCGCTTGCCGACCAGCAAATGGTGTTGAGGCGATTGCTATTTCCGGAAACCTTTATGAAAGACCAGCAATATAACCTGACACCTGATCAGTATAAATTCATTTACAAATACATGAGCATGTGGCCGACCGAAAGCAAGCATCCAACCTATAGTCCGCCGGAATATTATCCAGCTTATTGCAAATGGCTGTTTTATGGCGGCGATAGTTTAGCGGTGATCAACCCGCACATCCGGATATTCAATAAGATCGGCGATTCTTACGGTTACGATATTGACAATGCATACATAGTCGATTTTAAAAACAAGGTGGAATTTATATTATCAGCCGTGGTCCAGTCCAATGACAATGATATCTACAACGATAATAAATACGAGTATAAAACCGTCTGCCTGCCCTTTATGAAGAACCTGGCGCAGGTAATTTATCAGGTGGAATTAAAGCGTGAAAAGAAATATAAACCCGATTTGAAAAAATTTAAATTCAGATACTGACAGACGCTTCAGCTTTTCTATAGAATTGACGGTTACCTTTCAGTGAGAGGTTCATTATGAAATCGAAGATTAATAAACCGCCCGGGCTTCTTATCATTCCGCGACTGATCGTTGGACTAATCTTTCTTTCCGAAGGCATACAGAAATTTGTTAATCCGGCCGAAGCTGGTACAGGCCGTTTCACAAAAATTGGTTTTTCGCACCCCGAGTTCTGGTCGGGTTTCACCGGCTCGTTCGAAATCACCTGCGCGGTATTGATCCTGCCCGGCATAGCTGTTCGTTTTGCAGCCATACCGTTGCTGGTAGTTATGCTCGTCGCTTTTGTTTCTACCAAATGGCCGATCCTGGTGGAAAAAGGTTTTTGGCCGTTCGCTCATGAATACCGAACCGACTTTGCCATGGCTTTGTTACTAATTATGCTGATCAAATATGGTCGGGCTAAAAACCCAACTGAGAATTAGGTGTTTGCTAAAAAAACACCTGCCATGAAAGACGAAGCTGTTAATACCCGCCGCAATTTTATTATGCAGGCAGCCAAAGTCACTGCTATATCAGCGCTTGGACTGCCCCTGTTAACCGGTTTTATAGACGATGAAGACAAAAAGGTTTCACCCCCCGAGGACCTGATGCAGGAGCACGGCCTGCTCAATCGTGTTTTGCTCATTTACGATCATTGCCGCCACCATCTGGAAACAAAACAAAAATTCCCGATGGAGGCTCTGGCAAGTTCAGCCGCTATCATCCGGAAATTTGTGGAAGATTACCACGAGAAACAGGAAGAAAATTACCTGTTCCCTCGTTTTAAAAAGGCCAACAAACTGAGCGATCTGGTGGATACGCTGTTAATCCAGCACAATGCGGGTCGTCAACTGACCAGTCAGATCATGCAATTGACCAAATCGCAGAATATGACAGATACAGAAAATAAAAAACTGATCCACATTCTGACCCAATTCAATACCATGTACCGCCCGCATGAAGCCCGTGAGGATACAGTGCTGTTCCCGGAATTCAGGAAGATCGTTTCGCAGCACGAATATGACGCACTCGGCGAGGAATTTGAGGATAATGAACATAAGCTGTTCGGCAAGGACGGCTTTGAGCACATGGTTGATAAAGTAGCCCTTATCGAAAAATCACTGGGTATTTATGATCTTGCGCAGTTTACGCCAAAACCTTCATAACAATTATTTAACAAAAGTTTCGATACTTTAGGCCGTTAATTATTAGCGTTGGCAAAAGAGCGGTCTAATTTAAACGAGGTAGCACGGGTTTTCCTCAAACTCGGCTTTATCGGATTTGGCGGTCCCGCTGTTCACATTGCCATGATGGAGGAAGAAGTAGTTCGTAAACGCCAATGGATGACCCATGAGCATTTCCTCGACCTGATCGGTGCCACCAACCTCATCCCTGGCCCTAACTCAACCGAAATGGCGCTGCATTGCGGCCACGAACGCGCCGGTTGGCGCGGCTTGTTGCTTGCCGGAGCCTGCTTTATTTTGCCGGCGGTAGTTCTTACGGGTTTACTGGCCTGGGCGTATCAGCAATATGGCACCCTTCCCCAGGTGGCGCCATTTATTTACGGCATAAAACCCGCTATTATCGGTGTCGTCGTTTCACTAATGGTCACCCTGGGCCGAAAGGCGCTTAAGACGGCCGAACTCGGTGTTATCGGAGTTGTTTGCATTGTATTAGCGCTTTATGGCATCAACGAGATATACATCTTATTCGGAGCCGGCTTGCTGGGAATCCTGTTACAATTGGCTAAACGGAACACGCAAAGAGTTGCGTCTTTCTTACCACTCCTTTTACTGGGCG
>JAFDZK010000128.1 GCA_018267005.1 Bacteroidota bacterium | reverse complement strand
AAGCTAATATATATTATGCACAATGCAAAAAGACCAAAGGTTAAAGCTTTTGATCCGCTTGATTATGGCTTTCTGCGTTAAGCCTTCTGCTTTCAGCTTCAAAAAAGTACCTTTGCCCCGATGTCATCCCGGAAAGTTAGAGTACGATTTGCACCGAGCCCTACCGGTGGGTTACACCTGGGCGGAGTGCGCACGGTTTTGTTCAATTACCTGTTCGCCAGGCAGCATGGAGGCGATTTTGTGCTTCGGATCGAGGATACCGACCAGAGCCGTTACGTGCCCGGCGCTGAAGAGTACATTACCGAATGCCTGCAATGGTGCGGCCTGAATCCCGATGAAAGTCCCGGAGTTGGCGGCCCTTACGCCCCTTACCGGCAAAGTGAACGCAAGGCGTTGTACCGCGAATATGCCGAACGCTTAGTAATGCAGGGGCATGCATATTATGCGTTTGATACACCTGAAGAATTGGAACGTAACCGGCGGGAAATACCTAATTTTCAGTATGGACATGCTTACCGCGATACCCTGCGCAATTCGCTGACGTTGACACAAACACAAGTCGACCAGTTGCTGAAAGACGGCGTACCACACGTGATTCGTATTAAAATGCCGGTTGATGAAACGGTGCATTTTGAAGATATGATACGCGGGCATGTGAGCTTCGATACCAATCAAAGTGACGATAAGGTATTGCTGAAGGCTGATGGAATGCCAACCTATCACCTGGCGGTTGTTGTCGACGATTACCTGATGAAAATAACGCATGCTTTCCGCGGCGAAGAATGGTTACCCTCGGCGCCGGTGCACCTGCTTTTGTGGGAGTATTTGGGCTGGAAAGCCGATATGCCGCAATGGGCGCATCTGCCGTTGATATTAAAACCCGATGGGCACGGTAAGCTAAGCAAACGCGACGGCGTACGCCTGGGCTTTCCGGTGTATGCTATGAATTGGTTCGATCCTAATACGGGCGAGTTGACACCGGGCTTTCGCGAGTTGGGCTTTTTGCCCGAAGCTTTCCTGAACCTGCTTGTCATGCTGGGCTGGAACGACGGCACGGATACGGAAATATTTTCTTTAGAAGAATTAATTCGGAAATTCTCCATCGAACGCGTTAATAAGGCCGGCGCCCGGTTCGATTTTGAAAAAGCCAGGTGGTTCAATGCAGAGTGGATCAAGAGGTCTGAAGCCCGAAGTCTGAGGTCGGAAGTCAGAAGGATATTGGAAGATAAGGGTGTTATTGTTGCTGACGATGAGTATTTACTGAAAGTCATCGGGCTGGTAAAAGAGCGCTGCGTCTTGCTGCCAGATTTTTATCAGCAATCCGCTTATTTTTTCGACGCGCCAAAGGAATATGATCTGCCATCAGTGAAACCTAAATGGACCGAAGCCAAAGCTGAATTCTTCCGGGCTTTTATCGCGATGCTTGGAAACGAAGAAGTCTCCGATGATGCGCACGAACTGGAGATTCGCTTTAAAGCCCTGGCCGACGAGCGCGGCATCAAGCCCGGCGAACTGATGCTGCCCTTCCGTATTATGCTTGTCGGGGGTAAATTCGGACCGCATGTGTTTGACGTCGCTGTTTTACTGGGCAAGCAGGAAACTGTACGCCGGATAGAAACTGCGCTGGCGGCATTTGCGGACTGAGAGCCGGATGGGGAAAATTTTTTTCTTTCTAAAATAATTCGGCCGCAAACGCTACTTTAGCCGACTAAATTTTCAACCTCGGTAACCTTATGATGAAATTTTTACCAACCAGGTCTGTGTTTCGCTTTTGTATTGTCCTGCTCGGTATGCAGTTTGCCTTGCTACAGGCATATGCCGTAGGTTTTGTCCCAAATACCGGCAAGGATTCGACCATACGGGCCGAAAAAAAGCAATACACCAACGCTGCCTTCGACCAGGTATACCGAGAGAACCTTCTACCTGCTTTTTACGGTAATGAATACGGTCAGCCCGACAACAATCTTCTGGTAGCTGATGTCATCCCGAACGTGGTTATACTCAACACTGCTAAATCGCGGTTTTTCTTCGTCGTAACGCCGCGTATACAATTGCGGTTGCTGCAGGGGTACCATTCGCCTGTAAAGTCGCCCAGTTACATGCCCGGCGGCAGCCTTTTTAGCAGGTTGAACGATGACGAGAACCACCCCAAATTCATGTCGCTCAGTTACTCGCACCATTCCAACGGCCAGGAAGGGCAAACGCTTGACAGCGCGGGCAACTTTAACCACGACGGTAAGTTTACCACCAATTTTTATTCACTCAATTACTATTTCGGCAAGCGCAGCATGACAGCCACCACCGGCAGCAGCCAATATGCTTCTGTCGGGTTGGAAATACATACCGGGCTGTTCGGTAAGGGTTATTCGCAGCAGTTGAAGAATAAATATGGGTTTATTCGTACCAATGCCAGTTGGATGTATGATATTATGCACGACAAAACAGCCAGTCACGATCATTATCTGGGGCATCAGCGCATACGCTTCGACCTGGCCTACATATGGGATAAAGTATACGATTACCCCGTGTATGACTGGCACAAACGCATGAACATTTCGGTTAAATATTATTACCAGTTCGGTTTTATGGAGAACGTGGCCGCCACTGTGCAAGTGGGTTACCGCGGGCAGGATCCATATAACATCTACTTCCAGCAAAGCTACCCTTACATCGGCATCGGCCTGGCGTCGGGTGTATCGTTTGACATGCATAAACGCCATCACAACCAGGCTTTGGCCTACCCAACTGACTGATGCGGCAGAAAATACCTGCCAAAACGTTTAAATAGTGTCCGTTGTGCGGCAGGATTTTCTGCCCGTCGGTGGCGTAGAATGTAAAGTGAAGCTATTTAATCCGTATCGGTTATCTTCCGGTTTATTTCTGCTTGTCTGTTTTGATAAACATCCTCATCAATTCTGTAATTCTCGCCAAATGATGGTCGTCATGCTCGGCAACGAATAAAAAATGGTCCATCGTGCGCATGGGCGTTTTCAATCGCGGGTGCAGAGCTGAACGGAATATCATTTCTTCATCCAATTCTTCCAGGATACCTACATTCAGCATCCTGACTTGCCTGAGGTCGCGTAAAAGCTCAGCCAGCGATTTGGCGTTGTGGTTTGCTTCGCCGGTCTTGCGGTTGGCCAGGTCGGCATCCCTCAGTTCTGTTTCTCTATTCCGGATATCTTCCAATCGCCCCATCCACAATGGCTCCAGGTCGGTTAGGTGACCTATGTTTTCCTTGATCGACCAGGTATTACCAGGTTTGATCGTTAGCCTATCGGACTCAATGTTTTTAACTCTTTCTTCAAGCCTTGCCGGCGTGCCGCGCAGCCGCTCGATGATCTGCGGAAAGATGTTTTGCTGCGTGCTGAAATCGAATTTACGATCGAACCATTTGGCGGTTTTCATAACCAGACAATTTGTAATGCGCTAAATATAAAAACATGTTCGCGCTTATGTATAAAAGCGCCTGTATAATCATGATGGTCACAGTGCGGCAATTCCAATTAATTTGGATAATATTGTAAACACATTTGCTTAGCAGGATGAAAAAAGCTTTGATCACGGGCATTACCGGGCAGGATGGCGCCTATTTAGCCGAGTTTTTGCTGAAAAAAGGTTATGAAGTGCATGGCGTAAAACGCCGGTCATCGTTATTCAACACTGATCGCATCGACCACCTGTACCACGATCCGCACGAGCCCAACGTTAAATTCAAGCTGCATTACGGCGATCTGACCGACTCGACCAACCTCATCCGCCTGGTACAGGAAGTGCAGCCGGACGAAATATATAACCTTGCCGCACAAAGCCACGTGAAGGTAAGCTTTGATACGCCTGAATATACCGCTAATGCCGATGGCCTGGGCACGCTTCGCATCCTCGAAGCCGTACGCCTGCTGGGTATGGTGGAAAAAACGCGCATTTACCAGGCCTCAACCTCCGAGCTTTACGGGCTGGTGCAGGCCGTTCCCCAGAGCGAGACGACGCCGTTCTACCCGCGGTCGCCGTATGCCGTTGCCAAGCTTTATGGCTATTGGATCATCGTAAATTATCGGGAAGCTTATAATATGTATGCCTGCAACGGCATCTTGTTCAATCACGAAAGCCCGATTCGCGGCGAGACGTTTGTTACCCGCAAAATAACCCGCGCTGCATCGAGAATAGCCCTGGGCCTCCAAAACTGTTTATATATGGGCAACCTTTCGGCTAAGCGCGACTGGGGTCATGCTAAAGATTACATTGAGGCTATGTGGCTGATGCTGCAGCAGGACAAGGCCGAAGATTTTGTGATCGCTACCGGGGTAACAACTACCGTCCGCGACTTCATCAGGATGTCTTTTGCTGAGTTGGGCATCGATGTCGAATTCAGCGGTAAAGACGAGCATGAGAAAGGCGTTGTGATCGATATAGATGGGCAGCGGATGGAAGAATTAGGCCTGAAACCCGATGCACTGAAATTCGGACAGACGGTGGTGAAGATCGATCCTAAATATTTCAGGCCGACGGAAGTTGATCTGCTCATCGGCGATGCCACGAAAGCGCGCGAAAAGTTAGGCTGGGTGCCGAAATATGATTTGCCGGCTCTGGTGAAGGATATGGTACAGGCCGACCTGCATTTAGTGAAGAAGGACGACTATTTGAAACGCGGAGGGTTTAAAACTTTAAACTATTTTGAATGATCGTTGTTATCATTCGCACAGCCGGTGCTTACATGAGAAAAATTTTTACCTGCGTCCTCTTCTTCGCCATTTTTGCAAACATTTCGCGTGCGCAGCAAATTTATCAGCCCTACTCTTTTATGTTTTACCAAAAGCTGAGCAGGGATTTTTATTCGCCGGCGACCAGCTTGCATACTGCGCTCAAGCCCTATATCATTTCCGATTCAAGCTCGCTGAAACCCGGCTACGATTCAATAATGAACCGCACCGTCGACACCAGCCGTAAGAGCTGGGTAGCGCGAAAGCTCTTCAATGAGCATCTTTTCGATGTTAGGCAACCCGATTTTACTTTTTATGCGGATTATCTGCCGGACCTGCTGATCGGGAAGGAATTCGTAGATGGGAATAGTTTGTGGCTCAATACCCGCGGTTACCAGGCCGGCGGTACCATAGGCACGAAGTTTTTTTATTACACCAGTGGTTTTGAGAACCAGGGACATTTTCCCAACTATATCAATAATTACGTAACGGCCACCGGTATGGTACCCGGCCAGGCCTACGACTTCCACAGCGGGCAATATGCTACCAAGGACTGGCTGTATGTAACTACTTTGCTCGGTTACGCGCCGAGCCAATCCATAAGTATCGAGGCCGGCGTCGATAAAACATTTATTGGAGACGGTTACCGCTCAATGCTCTTGTCCGACTTTGCGTCCAATTACCCGCTGCTGCGGGTCAAATTCGACCTGGGCAAACGGGTGCAGTATATGGCCATGTGGGCTTACCTGGAAGACCAGGATGCGATTAAGTTCGGATCGACCGCGAACCATGCTCCAAACCGTGCAAAATGGGCGGCATTCCATTATATCGACTGGAACATTACCAAGCGGGCGTCTCTTGGGTTTTTCAATGCCTTGATAGCGCCCGACGCTTATGATGACGGCTCGAGGCATGGGTTTGATATCAATTACATCAACCCTATCCTGTTTGTAAAGTCGATCGCACCGTCGGGCCCGATACCGGATAACACGTTTATTGGGTTTAATGGCAAATACAAAGTACTGAATAAAACCATCATTTACGCGCAAATACTGTTCGATCAGTCGGCAGGTTCCAACAGTAAAAATGGTTACCAATTGGGTCTAAGGGGTTCTGACCTTTTCAAAATAAATTCGTTCAATTACCTGTTCGAGTTTAATACGGCCAGGCCATATACCTATTCCAATCAGTACCCGCTGGTGAATTATACCGAGCTCGACGAACCGCTGGCGCACCCATTTGGGGCGAATTTCAAAGAGGTATTAGGTGTTTTGAATTATTCGATAGGACGGTTCGACTTTGAGGGGCAGTTGAATTATGCCAAATACGGATTGGATGTGAACAATATCAATTACGGAAAGAATATTTCGTCGCCGGACATTACAGAAGCCGGCGGCAATACAGGGCAGGGCTTGAGCACGTCATTCAAATATGCACAGGGCAAGATATCGCTGCTGATCAATCCGAAATATAATTTAAGACTGGAAGCCGGGGCGGTGCTAAGGCAGGAGAGAAACGCACAAATGGACCAGAAAACAGCGTTGATCACCTTCGGGCTGCGCAGTACATTCCGGGACCTATATAGTGACTTTTAAGATGAAATGAAATTCGGTATGAAGATCAGGTTTTTGATAAGGAATAAAATACTGCTGTTAACCTTCGCTTGCCTGTTATGCGACGTAAAACTCGTGCGGGCGCAGTCCGTGTACCAGCCGTATTCCTTCCAGTTCTATCAGAAATTCAGTGCGGATCTCTATTCAACACAAACCCGTATTCACACTTCGCTAAAGCCTTTTTTTGTCGACGATAGCCTGCTTAAGCGCACTTATGATTCATTGATGAACATTGGCGGCGACAAAAATGGATTCCTTAACAGGCACCTCATCGATACCAAAGACAGCAGCGGCAATACTTTTTATGCCGACCTGCTGCCCGACCTGGAGATAGGCCGCGATTTTGCAGCGAGCAAGTCATTGTGGACCGCCGGGATCGGCGCCCAGGTTGGCGGTACGGTCGGCTCCAAATTCTTCTATTATGGCAGTTTTTATTATACCGATGCTCAATTTCCTGATTATCTAACCAGCTTTATCAACAGTACCGGGCATATTCCCGGCCAGGGCATGGATCAGTCGCCCGGAAGCAGTGCAAGAGATTGGTATTATTCGTCCTTCCTGCTTTCGTACACGCCGGTCAAGTACATCAATTTGACTTTGGGTAAGGATAAAACGTTTATCGGCGACGGTTACCGCTCCATGCTGCTGTCGGATTTTGCCTCTAATTATCCTTTCTTCAGGGCGACGGCTACCGTTGGGAACGTTCGATATATGGCCATGTACGCATACATGACCAATCCCGCCGATCCCACGATGCCTTATGGTCCCTCGCAGCATAAGTGGGGTTATTTTCAATATTTCGACTGGAACGTGAGCAAGAGAGTATCGCTCGGTTTTTTCCAGAACGTAATGGAAGCTACGCAGGGACCGACCGGGCAGAAACAGGGTTTCAATCCTTCGCTGGCAAGCCCGTTTGTGTTCCTGGTGCCGCTCGATAACATCGACAATAATCCCGGTAAAAATATTCTTGGTTTTACAGGCAAGTTTAAAATACTCGATAAAACGATCATTTACGGCCAGTTTGCGCTCAACGAGTTCCAGGCCAAGAACTTCTTTGCGGGCAACGGCAGCGTAACTAATAAGTCGGGCTATCAGCTTGGTTTGCGCGGCGCCGATCTGTTTGGTGTAAAAGGGCTTAATTACCTTGGCGAATTCAACACGGCGAGGCCCTATACTTATGCGTCGTTTAACCAAAGCAGCAACTTCAGCCAGGATGGCCAATCGCTTGCCGATCCGTTTGCTGCAAACTTCAGGGAGTTCGTCGGCATATTAAACTACTCCGTAGGCAGGTTCGACTTGCAAGGGCAGCTCAATTATGCTTATTACGGCCTGGATATGAACGGCCTCGATTATGGCCAGAATATCTTTGAACCATACACCAGTGCACCAAACCAATACGGCAATTATGTGGGGCAGGGCTTAAGAACCGATTTTTACTATGCCGGGGGGAGGATTGCCTATATCCTGGACCCTAAATATAACCTGCGTCTCGAGCTTGGCGGTATTTACCGCGATGAGACGAACAGCCAGTTCAGGAATAAAGCAGGAATTATTACTATTGGTATCAAAAGCTCGTTCAGGAGTATTTACAACGATTTCTGATGTGCAAATGGGTTCTTGCTCATGATCAGATCACCTGCATATTCGTACATTAAGACGCGATGGTATGCGCGTTGCGCTTGATACCCATTTTCCGTACCTGTTGGGCGATGGCATTGGCATCATAACCGCAATCGGCCCAAAGTTCCGGCTGTTCACCGTGTTCAATAAAGTGGTCGGGGATACCGAGGCGCACAATTTCGGCCTGGTAGTTGTTGTCGGCCATAAATTCAAGTATCGCGCTGCCCATGCCGCCTTCCAGGCAGCCGTCTTCGACGGTTATCACTTTGCTGAACTTTTCAAAAACTTCACGCAGCAGGTTTTCGTCTAATGGTTTTACAAAGCGCAGGTCGTAATGCCCCGGGTAGAAACCTTCTACATTCAATTCGGCTATTGCCTTTACAGCTTCGTTGCCGATGGTGCCTATAGTGAGTATGGCGATATCTTCCCCATCGCAGATTTTACGTCCTTTACCTACGGGAATGGGCTTCATCGGCCGCTGCCAGTCGGGCATGACTCCGGTTCCGCGCGGATATCGAATTACAAAGGGGCCCATATCATCCTGCTGCGCGGTATACATCAGGTTGCGCAGCTCTTCCTCGTTCATCGGCGCCGAAACGGTCATGTTCGGTATGCACCGCATATAAGCCAGGTCGTAAGCGCCGTGGTGTGTCGGCCCGTCGGCGCCGGCTATGCCAGCCCTGTCGAGGCAAAAGATCACATTCAGCTTTTGAATAGCGACATCATGGATCACCTGGTCATAGGCCCGTTGCATAAAGCTGGAGTAGATATTGCAAAAGGGAATGAGCCCCTGAGTAGCCAGCCCGGCGGAAAAAGTTACCGCATGCTGTTCGGCGATGCCAACGTCAAAAGCGCGCGTCGGCATGGCTTTCATCATCAGGTTTAGCGAACAGCCCGAAGGCATAGCCGGTGTAATGCCCATGATTTTGGGATTCTGTTCAGCCAGCTCGATAATCGTATGGCCGAACACATCCTGGTATTTGGGCGGCTGCGGTTTTTCCGACTTGCTCTTCTTGATCTCGCCGGTAATTTTGTCGAACAGGCCGGGCGCGTGCCATTTGGTCTGGTCTTTTTCGGCCAAAGCATAACCTTTGCCCTTAACGGTAACGCAATGGAGCAGCTTGGGCCCGGGTATGTCGCGCAAATCGCGCAGTACGCGTACGAGGTGTTTTACATTGTGTCCGTCGATCGGGCCGAAGTAGCGAAACTGAAGCGATTCGAACAGGTTGCTGTTTTTTAAAAGGGTACCCTTAACGCTTTTCTCGATCTTCTTGGCGAATTTGAAGGCATCGGGGCCCATGGACGATATTTTCGTCAGCACATGGGCAATGTCGTCGCGGAAACGGTTATAGGGTTTGGATGTGGTGATGTCCGTCAGGTAGGCTTTTAATGCGCCTACATTCGGGTCGATCGACATGTTGTTGTCGTTCAGGATCACCAGCAGGTTCGAGTTTTCGATACCGGCATGGTTCAGCGCTTCGAATGCCATACCGGCCGTCATGGCGCCGTCGCCGATGACAGCCACGTGCTGACGGTCGGTCTCGCCTTTGTAACGCGATGCTACAGCCATGCCCAACGCGGCCGAAATGGAAGTGGACGAATGCCCGACGCCAAATGTGTCGTATTCGCTTTCGCTGCGTTTCGGGAAACCGCTTATGCCGCCATGTATGCGGTTGGTATGAAAAATGTCCCGGCGGCCCGTTAGTATTTTGTGGCCGTAAGCCTGGTGGCCCACATCCCACACTAATTGATCGTAGGGTGTGTTCAGCACATAATGCAGGGCGACGGTCAGTTCCACCACACCTAAGCTGGCCCCAAAATGACCGCCGTTTACCGAAACCACGTCAATAATGTATTGGCGTAACTCCTGGCAAACGCGTTCAAGCTGGTCCTCTGGAAGCTGCTTTAGATCAGATGGGTAGTTTATCTTTTGTAATAAATCGCCGGCGGTTACCTGCATCGATATGTCTGTAAAATGCTGAGGTTACAAAAATAAGCTATTTAAACGTGAAAAACCTGAGAAAAGATTATTTATGGTCCCTTCGATGGGAACTAACCTCCCGGTTTCGGCACTGTAATATACGTCCTTCAACATCGGAAGGCGGTATAAAGTTTTCCACGTTCTCAGTCAAATCTTAATAACTTTTATAAACAAGCGGCGTTTATTGCTTATATTTTTGGTAGCTGATGACGGAAGAGAACTTCGAAATAAGGTTGCCGCAATTTGAGGGCCCATTTGACCTGTTGCTGTTTTTCATTGAGCGTGACGAATTGGATATACACGATATTCCCATTGCGCGCATTACCGACGACTTTCTGAACTACATTCACCAGATGAACAAGCTGAACATGGAACTGGCCAGCGAATTCATTTATGTGGCCGCCACATTAATGCGCATTAAGGCCAAAATGCTGCTGCCCCGCTTTGATGCTGAAGAGGAGGAAGGAGGCCCCGATTCAAGAGCCGAGCTGGTACGCAAGCTGATCGAATATAAGCAATTCAAGCTGATCTGCGAGGATTTGCGGCCGCTGGAGGATGAACGCTTCCGCCAGGAAAAACGCGGTAATATAGCTCATGATCTCGAGCTGATCGATAAAACTGCCGTACCAGGCGAGGAACTTTCAGAACTGAGCCTTTATAAGCTGATGATGGTTTACGAGCGGGTAAACAAACGCTTCATGAATCGCACTGAAGAGGTGAAACATACCGTTGTTCAGTACCCCTATACGATCGAGGAACAGAAAAAAGCCATCAACGAGCTTTTGACCATCAACCAAAGGCTTGACTTTAAAGCCATAGCCCAGCGCTCGGAGAATAAAGTGCACTTCGTTTACAACTTCCTCGCTATGCTCGAAATGCTGCAGCAGGAGCTCATCAAGATCCAGATCGGGCTTGGATTTAATAATTTCTGGATCAGCGCGGCGTAAACTTGAGACGTCAGATATAAGATTTGACACTGCATCGGTATCAAGCTGTTAATCCCGTCTTTTTCAATTTTCAAATTCCACCGGAAGCACTCAGCCCCTTATCTCACATCTCACATCTCAAATCTCATATGTAATGACTAATTTAGCCGCCGATTTATATCGAAAATGAAAAGAGATAAGCTGATATTCAAATTGCTGGATGAAGAACAGCAGCGCCAGGAAGAAGGTATTGAACTGATCGCGTCGGAGAATTTTGTAAGCCGCCAGGTAATGGAAGCCGCGGGTTCTGTTGCGACGAATAAATATGCCGAAGGCCTGCCGGGCAAACGCTATTACGGCGGCTGCCAGGTGGTGGACGAGATTGAAACGATCGCCATCGAGCGCGCAAAGCAGTTGTTCAACGCTGAGTGGGTAAACGTTCAGCCTCATTCCGGCGCGCAGGCAAACGCCGCAGTAATGCTGGCATGCCTTAAGCCCGGCGACAAGATATTGGGCTTCGACCTCTCGCACGGCGGCCATTTAACACATGGCTCGGCTGTAAATTTTTCGGGTAAATTATACGAGCCGCATTTTTACGGCGTGAGCAAAGAGACCGGCCGTGTCGACTACGACCAGTTAAAAAAGGTAGCGCTTGAACAAAAACCTAAAATGATCATTTGCGGCGCATCGGCTTATTCACGGGACTGGGACTATAAATTCATCCGCGAGGTGGCCGACCAGGTGGGCGCGCTGGTGCTGGCCGATATTTCGCACCCGGCAGGCCTAATCGCCCGCGGATTGCTGGACGATCCGCTGCCGTATTGCCATATCGTAAGTACTACCACACACAAAACCCTGCGCGGTCCGCGCGGCGGCATTATCATGATGGGTAAGGATTTTGAGAACCCGTTCGGGCTGAAAACACCCAAGGGCGAAACCCGTATGATGTCCAACCTGCTGGATATGGCCGTTTTCCCTGGCACGCAGGGAGGCCCGCTGGAGCATATCATCGCAGCCAAAGCTGTTGCCTTCCACGAGGCTTTGAGCGAAGATTACATGAAATATATCGTGCAGGTAAAAAAGAACGCTGCCGCTATGGCGAAGGCATTTGTTGAGCGCGGTTACCAGATCGTTTCGGGCGGAACAGACAACCACCTGATATTGATCGACCTCAGAAACAAGAATATAACCGGCAAAGTCGCCGAGAACGCTTTAGTAGCAGCCGATATTACCGTTAATAAGAATATGGTTCCTTATGACGACAAGTCGCCTTTCATTACATCGGGTATTCGTGTAGGCACACCTGCCGTAACCACCCGTGGCCTGAAAGAAAAGCAAATGGAACTGATTGTAGAACTGATAGATGCAGTAATTGTTGATCCGGAGA
>JAFDZK010000127.1 GCA_018267005.1 Bacteroidota bacterium | reverse complement strand
GTAATAGCTTCGTTAGTTTCACGCTGATGAATGAGCCATGCCGCAGAATAGAGCTTACGGATATTATCATAAACGTCGATGATCTCGCTTGCCGATAATGTTTCGTCAGCAGCATTGTTATATAGCGCTGTGTGAAGCCATTCATGCAGATAATCGCGATATTCCTGTGGGCTGATCTTTTTAAAGCATTTCTTTATAGCCTTATATGGGTTAGCCAGCTCGCTTTGTGATAAGTTCTTTGGGAAATAGACCCAATCATTACTTTCTTGTGTGATCTGTTCTTTTGTTACGTCTTCCAAACGCGGCCACCTATCCTTAAATTTTAGTAATAATAAATGCAAAGCCTCAATCAATTGCATGTTTTGATCGTATATGAATAAAATGTGACCGGAACCATGTCTATCCTTGAAAACCTTATCATTCAGGACAAAATAGCGCCACTCTTTCAGATCTTCCCGATGATCCTTCGGCCATCCGGAGCTAAAAAAATCAATAACTACCTTTAACGGATTCATGATTTCTTCGAAACGAAGATGTTTAGGATATTGCTCCCACGGCGCGATATTACCCAGATAAGTGCCCATGATATTGGACCGGCATTGTTGACGGCATTACAAAGGACGGCACGGGTGTATTTCTATGCTATTCTTATCATTTCTAACGAAGAAAAAGTGAGGCATAATTTATCCTTGTATAAGCCAGTAGAAACAAGTAATTTCAGATTTCAAATTTTCATACATTTGCTTAAACAACCATTTCTATCATGAGCACAGCTACCGATTCGCAAAAAAGTATTCACCAAGGACGCAATGTTAAGCGTTTTAGAGAAATGCTTGGCTTGAAACAAGAAGCACTGGCTTTAGCCTTAGGTGACGATTGGAGCCAAAAAAGAGTATCATTACTGGAAGGGAAAGAGCTCATTGAAGAGGATATTCTCGCTCAGGTAGCTGCAATACTAAAAGTACCTGTTGAAGCAATCAAAAACTTCGACGAGGAGAAAGCAGTCAACATTATCTCAAATACATTTAACGATACGTCTATGTTAAATGCTGTAAATTATAATCCCACTTTTAATCCTATAGACAAACTGATCGAGGTTTATGAAGAAAATAAAAAGCTTTACGAGCAACTTCTCGCAAGCGAACGTGAAAAAGTAGAAATTCTTAAAAGCAAAAACAACTGATAAGATTATGACAGCGGAGCAGTATTCAAAGCCATACAGAGAAAGAATGTTCAGTCTCGTTGCAGATCCCGAACTGAAAGCGATGGAAATCAGGTATGAACCATATCTTGACATTCATGCTATTGAAGACGTGTTAGAAGGCTGCGACATTATACAAGCCAGTCCGGAGGATGTGCCTACAGGCAAGTTGATTTGGAAAGAAGGTTATGATCTTCCATTAGAGCTTAAGAGAGATATAATTAACTTATATACCAAGCATTTTATTGATCAGTAAGCGGATTAAGTTCAAGCAACGTTCGCCAAGTATCTTCCACAGGCTTTTCGACACCAGGGAAAAGCACATCATCCCACAAATGCAGTTCATCGTTAATAAAACGATAAAGCTTTCTTATTCCAACTTCGTTACTGGCAAACACATGTGTAATGCCTTCTTTATCCAGATAGTCTTCCCAAAAGCCGTCTGAACTAAGGGGTTCTATATATACATCATCATCAATGTCCTGGTCGAAGGCAAACCGAAACCCAGATACCTGCGGTGAAAGGTTACCATCAGCTGAATCATTTAAAATGGTCGTTAATCGAAAAAGCATTGCCGGATAATGGCCGACGCTGTACTTGATCTCTACTTTTTCCAAGGTGCGGGAATTCAGTTCTAACACGCCATATGTAAGCATTTCAACCAGTTTTAGCCATTGCTTGTCTGATACGTTCAATAATACATTTTGTGCCTCATCCAATGTTTTCATAGTAAAGTTTGAATAAATAAATATTAGCAACAGGTCATTGTTGACCTGTTGCCTAAACATGTTAAACACTCATTTTGCTTTTACGCGACTGCTTTTTTGCAGGAGCATCCTCCTTTTGCTGCTCACGTTGTTTCAAATTCCTAACCGGCTTCTGTTCGGTCTGTAGCAATTCCTCCCGTTTTATTTTCTTCATTTGGTGATCGAAAAGGTCAACGGTTTTGAATTGCGGGTTAGCTGCGATGAAATACTTTTTATCGCCTTCTTCACCGCTAACGGTCACCTGCTGGGCGTTGCCTTTTTTCAGAGAGTACAAAAGTTCCTCCTTTGCTTTCGGGTCTTCCAATTCTTTGATACCCTTACCCGCAATAACCTTTTCTACATCATAGCCATAATTTTCATGGTAATGCTTGATCTTTTTGTTGCCATTGTCGGTTAGGTTCTTATCATCAAGGGTTAACCAGGCCTGGTATTTTTGACCTTCTAAATTGTAAAGCTGTTTGTGAACGGCGCGGCCCTCCATCAAATTAAAAGCTTCTTTGGCGGTGATGCCGCTGCCTTTATTGATAAAAAAGGTTTGATCTGAATTCTTGGCAGGATCATCCTTGTGGTTAACCGTCGCGTCGTATTTATTAAAGAAATACATATCCTGGTTATCACCGGCCTTAAAGTGTAATGTGTAGTCAACCGTTTTTTGGTTAAACTCGTGTTGCAGCCCTAACTTAAACTCGGGCGCTTTGGCGGCGATTTGCCTGTCCAATTCAGCGTTTAGTTTGTCTCCAAATCCCAGATTTAGGAGACTTTTTTTTAGAAATTCAGCATTTTGAGTATTCATAACGTAATGATTAAAAATGAAAAAAATGGTTAATTAATTGTATTTGCAGCTATTGCATTAACCGGCTGCTGCACTGCCGGCGTTATTGTTTTCAAATCGTCCAGATCCTTTTGTTTGATTTGGAGGTAAAGGTGACGGTTACCGTTCCGCTCGTATAATTCAACATTCAGCGCCTGGTCTTCTGAAAGCGAGAAACGGTGAAAACCGAAAACTTTCGCGATCTCCTGTTTATGACCAATGGAAGTCTTTTTATGCAGTGTTGTAATTAAGGGTACAATTTCCTGTTCGTGCGTTGCCATCCTGGCGACGGCTTTTAAGTCCCTGATGTAAAACCGCACAAAATCAATTTCGTAGGGAAGGTTGGATTTGTTACGAATATCCAGCCTAAAGAAAATCCGGTTACCGGCAAGCGATAGTTCATCGACCCAGGCTTTAACGCCTCCCGTTTTTTCGTGATCTACCACATCTTTTCGCTTACCTGCGGCTAATTGTGAAAGGACTGCGTTGTAATTAAATTCGGCACTTTTAATCACCCTAACAGTCATAGGAGCTGCGCCATCAACTTCAATCCGTCTTCCTGCCCGTCCATAAGAATATTCTACCGGGATGTGATAAATTTTTGCCGTGCTCACATCCTGGACGTTGATGCGGGTGGGTGAAAAGTCGGTATTGCGTGCTTTAATGGTAATCAGCGCATCTTCTTTCTGTGTCAGATCGAAATCCGGAGTTGATTTGCTGATAATTTTAACCGCAGACTTAAAGAATAAAGCTGTGGTTTTGTCACGGCTCACATAAGCCGTATCCTGCGCGTAGGAAACTGTTCCCCACGCACCAAGAATGAAGATAATGAACGATTTTTTCATGGCATTTTTATTTAATTATCCCGGTCGTTACTATCCTTTAAAAGGACTTCGTAACCGGCCTTTACTTTGACTTTGATCTGTTTTACCTTGTGGTTGAATAAGCCCTTTGCGGCTTCCACACCTGCACTGGCGGCTTGTGTACCAACAGACTGATCCATTGACATCAGCTGCATAGATTGAACCGCATCTCCAACGCCGTTCTTTGCAGCGTCTCTGCCGATTGATCCTGGAACATATAGCCCTTCCATACCGTCCAAATCATAAACTGTAAGTGCTACGGGCAGGATGTTATTGAGATAGCGAATACTGGCAATCTTGATATCCAGGCGTTCATTGTTTAAAGCGCAGGTTCCATAGACAAAACTTCCCTTTGGAATCATTTTGCCGTTCACATAAATGCCATCCAACAGCCTTAATTTGATCACCGCGCCGCTAACCAGCGTTTGATCCTCATGCACAACTGCCTGGATGGTGTTTCCAGCTTCAGCTGTAGCGGAACGGTGCTTTTTCGCTTTACCGCCTCCGTCGTAAGAAGCGTAGTTCACCTGCATTTTTTCAGTTGGGGTATTGTCGTCGTCATCGTTGTTCGCTGCCATTACCGCATACACACGACCGTGATTTTTCATAGATTGATTGCGCAGCCTGCTATTTACATTACCTGGATTTTGTATATCATTAATTTGTTGCAGCATCTGAGTTAGCTGCTTCATTTCAGGATCATTGCCGCCGCCACTGCCATTCATTGCTTTCATCATCAATTCGAGGCGCTTCACATCGGCGGCGGATTGGGGCGATGATGCGCCGCCGCCGTAATTCGCGGGTTCAGGCTGGTTAATTTGCTGGTTGATAGCGGCAAGCTTCGCCTGGATTTTTGCTTCGTTTACATCTGCTACCGTTGGGCCACCTGTAAGGTTAGCGGTCGAACGTTGGGTAGCCGAATCAGAATGCCCGGCTTTAGCCGCATCCAGTCCCATCGATTTAACAAAACTTTCACTAACACCGCTATTGGCTGAACTCGCGGAATCTGTCTTAACTGTTTGGTAAATTCCCATTTTGTCCTGGGCTTTTTGATCTTTGAACTGCGCCTGCGGAAGTGTGGCGTTTAGCCCCTGGACATTGGAATTTTCATAGGCAGATGCCGACTGCTTACCGCCGCCTAATGCCCAAAAAGCCATCGTTAAAAATGGGATGATCAGCAGGGGCATGATGACCAAAAATTTGCGCTCCTTCAAAAATTCAGGAGTATGCTGCGGCAATTGGCCGCTGTTTAATGCTGCATTCATGATTTACTTTTTTTTAGTTAATGAATCTGTTAATTGACGTTTAATGAAATGGGGGTCGGGAAACTCTGACGCCCGCCCGATATGGGCAGAGGTATAGTTTTGTGTTAATTTGGGAATAGTATAAAAGCTGCAAAACGAACTGCTGATCAATATGATGGACGTTAGCAGCGCGATTGCAATCGCGATCTGTTTCTTTTGCCGTAACGAATAAGCATTAAACCACTTATTAAGCCTGGCCGAAAAATAGAGTTGGATATTGATAATTCTCTTTGCCAACGAAGCTGCAACCTTGTCGCTCAAGTGCGCTGACGCTTTACTGTTTGATAAATTCATAGCTTTTAATGTTGAATGGTGGTATCCCTGTTCGCTAAGGTTTCCCAATGCAGGATCAGGAAACCATGCGGGTTATTGTCTGACCTGGCTACATTGCGCAAGTATCCCTGGGTGATCAGGCTTCGGTTTGCGGTTGAAGTGGAGCGGATCAGCTTTTGCGTCGCAAAGCATTTGAAGTAATAGGGATACTGATTAATATCCAGCTGGATGCTATCCACTGTAACCTGCTGGCTGATATTACCAGAAATCAGATTGTTGTAATAGCTCTTTTCCTTTAAATCATTGTATTGATTTTTCGCACTCTCATCAGCGAGGTATAGTGCTTTACCGATATTGCCATCGATCACCTTTTCATCGGGGTCAAGCGTGAAAAAATAATGGTGGAACATCCGGATATGATCCCTTGCTTCCACAGGGATATTATCTTTCCGGTCGGCTGCAAAAGCTTCCAGCGCCTTACCGTTTGCCAATATGTAAATGTGACTGCCGGCAATATTTGCTGCCTGATAACTTTTGTAAAGTGCGAAACAGGATATGGTGGTGCAGGCTGCTATCAGGAAATAGCTGAAGAGTTTGATGTGCTTAAAAGCAGTTTCAATATTTTTGAGATGAGTAAACATAATTTTGAATTTATAGGTGAGTAATTAGGCTTGCTGCGGATCGATCTTGCTCGCCCGTCCATTATTTGGGTTACTGCCTTTATCCTGGAAATAAGGCTTTGATACGGCGCTGGCCGCCATGCTTTGGCTGGTATTTGAGCGCTGATTACCGAAACTATCCGCAGACATATTGCTACCTCCTGAAGCGGCACCCACAACCGACTGACCGGTACTGCTCACGATACTATTGACCTTTTGGAGCAATCCATTTCCTCCACCTGCATTGACGATATAATTAGCTACGCTTGGAACAGTGAAATAACCGATGATACCAATAATTAAGAAAATGAGATAGGCTGTATCGGTTGAACTAAAGAAAGTATCACCGGCATTTTGGACCTGGCTAATATCAAGTTTCAGCATATTTTCCTGCACCTTACCGATGATAGCACCAAAAATATTGGCAACCGGCAGCCATAGAAATACATTAATATATTTAGCCAGCCACACGGTTAACGTGTGCTGAAAACCATCGAAGACGGCTAAGCCAAAAACAATAGGCCCTAATATGGCAAGGATGATCAGGTAGAATGTGCGAATCGTATTAATGCACAAGGCCGCTGCTTCGTATAACACCTGCAGCACTTCAGACATCCATTGCTTTACCGAATTGCGGAAATTATAGGATGCTTTAGACATGGCAAATTTCACATCGTTTCCCACACTGGCCAGCATTCCTTCACCACTTCCATCTTTATCTTCTGGATGCGTGTATTTATACCATTTATCGCGGTCGCCATCACCATCAGCACCAACATACATCTGCCAGGTGTCCGTTTTTTCTACTGCCGCTTCTTTTGCTTTCAGTAATGCTGCAATGGCAGCATCTGAATTTTGCACCATGCCACCCGTGGCGCTTACAGTAGGCGACATGATACCGTTGATGATAGCGATGACCGTCGGAAATAACAGGATAGCTAAACCCAAAGCGAATGGCCGCATGAGCGGGTAAAAGTCTATCGGCTCTGCACTGGCTATCTGCCGCCAAACCCGGCTGCCGATATACCATAAGGCACCAAATCCGGCTATTGCTCTGCCAACGCCGATTAGTTGGCTGCACATCGGCAGCATATCGTTGTAGACGCCGTTTAAGGTGCCTTGCAGGCCCTGTATATCAGTTGCAAGCCCATCTGCTTTGGAAAATAAAGGAAAAGCTATCCCCGTTACCGCAAGAATTGCGGTTAAATAAATCTTCTTTTTCATAAAATTGGGATTAGTTATTTATACCATAGAGCTGTTTCATCGTTCGGTTGTCGCCTGCGTCCTTGCTGCGCTGGATATTCAGTAAAACGCCCTGCCGGTTGAAATGCCGGAGAAATTGTAACTTATCAGAACTACTGGCGTAGATCCGGTCTATCGCCCGCATTCTTTCATCATCGGACATACGCAGCTTGCCTGCGGTAAGGACATTTGTCAGATCGTCGAGATTTTGAAGGCTTTGATTGACCAGCTGACCATATACATTGCTCATGTACGTCAACTCGCTGGCACTGAATAAGCCGCTTTGCTTAAACTGCTTGTAAGCACTTTTGTATTCGCTCAACAGGCTGGCTTGTTGTGTGATAATATCAGCAACCCGGCCATAATCCTTCACCGTCGGGTTTATCGAGAGTAACCCATTCAGGTAAACGCTGTGCAAATCAAAATTTCCTTTTGACAACTGGGAAATACTACCATAACCTTGCTGATAAATTTGGTAGCCCGTTTTCATATCACTTAAAATGCCTTTAAGCTGAGTAAGCTTTTCAATGTCCAAAATTAGCTGCTGCATTTCCTGTGCCTGGGCGTTTGCAAGCTTTGCCGAACCAAGGCAAACGAACAATACGAGTATAACTACCATATGCTTTAAATCCTTTTTCATACTTCTTTATGTTATTGGACCCCGTAAATCTTCTTTTCCGAAATCACATTATTGTTTTCTTGTACGCGGTGCACGGCATAAACTTTTACCTGGTCGGCAAAGGCTGAAGCAAAGCGGTAATTATTTTGCATAGCGGTATGTATAACGCCGATATGCTTGAGCCGTTCTTCGTCACTCATCTTTAGTTTGCTATCCGTCACCACGTTTTGTAGTTCCGTGATCTGCTGGTCGCAATCTTTGAATAGAGCGGTTTTAACTTGGATGATGTACTTTTTCTCGCCGCCGTTAAGGTTGGCCGTTTTTTCCAGCGAAGTCATCCGTTTTAAAATATCTTTTTGCCATTGCAGTATATCGCTTACCTGTTTGTTGTTCTTAACTACAGGGCTGACATTAGTCAAGTTATTATAATAGGTGGTGTGTAAACCATTCTCGGATTGCAGATAGCCGGTGATGGAGCTTAGGCCGTTATGGGCGATATTGTTGCCCACTTTATAGTAGGCGGCATAAACCTGCAAAGCGGCTATCTGCTGTAACAGATATTTCTTTTGTGTGCTTTTTTGCCTGAACCATTCAGCAAAGGTTTGTGCCCTAACGGTAGTTGCCAGTGCAGAAGCGGCTAATGTCATTACTGTGAACGCCAATAACTTTTTGCTTTTGCGCCGGATCTGATCCGCCCGGAACTTCATTTGATTAATTGATTCCATAAAGCTTTTTAATTGATTGGGTATCGCTTAAATCTTTGCTGCGTTGCAGGCTTAATTGAATGCCCTGGTTATTGAACTGGTGCAAGTCATTGTAATTTTCGTCTAAATGATCGCTGGCCTTGTTAATCAATTCCAGGCGCTGCTCATCTGTCATTTGTGTTTTAGCAGGGCTAACGACCAGCATGATCTCGTCGAGGTTTTTGACACTTGCATCTAATATGCCGGTGTACACACGCTGCATGTAATTGATTTCCTGGGGGTTGAAGTGACTATCCTGTCGAAACAGGCCCCAGGCTTTTTTATATTCACTGACCAGGGCAGCTTGTTTTAAAGTAATATCCTTTATCCGCTGATATTTAGATATGGTCGCTTTAATGTTTCCTAATTCTGTATAGTAACTACTGTATAATTGCCTTTGCTGCTCCGTCCAACCAGATATTTCTGTTAACCTCGTTTTGGACATTTGATTTTCAATGACCTTTTGCGCGTTTTGCAACCAGATTGTTTTATTCTGCATACGCTGTACTTTCAGGTCAATCGCCTTTATTACTTTGGTAACCGTAAGCTTTATTACTTCGCCAATTACGAACTGTGCCTTTACGGTATTCACCCAAGTCAAATTGATGATTATGAATACAATACACACGTATATAACTTTAAATTTTTTCATATAACCTCCCTGTCCGGTCGTTTGATCGAATATTTAAGCGCCAATAAATAGAAGTGATTATTTTATTTTCGTGTACTCAGATGCTCCAAGCTTCAACTTATGTCGGTCTGGTAAAACACTTATTTGTCGGCCCAAATCAGTTTCTTGTAAAGCTTGCTTGTCTGTATTATAAGATGATACCCATTGGACCTTTTTAAATTCCTTTGGTAGCGGCTTACCATTTCTGATTTTATTAAATCCGGTCTGTCTTACTACATCATACGTTTTGTCGGAAGATTTAACCGCTGAAACTATCAAAGTATCGTCAGTGATATTATACTCATTTTGAAAATGTGTCACATAGGTACCTTCAATATCCTCACTGCCCTTGTTAGAACTGTTGCAGCCCATTGAAAATACTAAGACGACTGCTAACAAAATGATTAATGCTTTCATAATTATGGTTTTTAGTTTATGCTGCTTTTTCTAATTCTTCCCTGACAATGGCGGCTATGGCAAGCTTAACACTTCCATATTTTTTAGTGTAAGCATGGACTTTTGCTTTTTCCGAAGATTCGGTTGTGTAAGTCCAATATTCTTCGCGGCTTACTTCCGTGCGGTAAACTTTGGAAAGCTGGCCGTTTAGACTAATGAATACTTCTTTATATTTCAAGTTTTCGTCATTATTCCGGTTCATGCTCATAATAAGCGCCGTTTCTTTATCGGTAATCCCTAATAGCTGCTGAATTTTTGGAAAGTCATTCTGATACTTCCGCTGGTCAAGTAAGATCTTGCAGTCGCTGTTATTGATGATGGCTTGTTTAACCACAGGCGAGCTGATAATATCTTCAATATCCTGGGTGACAACCAATGCTTCACCAAAATATTTACGTACCGTTTTAAAGAGGTATTTAATATACTCGGCCATCCCTTCACGCGCAATGGCTTTCCAGGCTTCCTCAATCAAGATCATTTTGCGAACATCTTTTCCAAGCTTGCGCATTTTGGACACAAACGTTTCCATGATTATTAAAGTAACTACCGGGAATAAAATAGGATGGTCTTTGATATTGTCCAGCTCGAAGACAATAAACCGCCTTTGCAAAAGATCGAGGTTTTCTTTAGCATTCAGGAGGTAAGCGTATTCACCACCTTTATAGTATGGTTTCAATACAAAAAGCATGTTATCTATATCAAAACGTTCATCCTTCACTTTTGATTGCTTCATAGTTTCATGAAATTCACCATTAAGAAATTCATAGAAGCTGTCAAAGCAGGGGAATATTTCGGGCTCTTGTTTTAATTTCTCGTAGTAATGGTACAAAGCATCTGATATAGCCACATATTCTGACCGCTGTACGCCCTCATCTTCCTTCTTCCATAAAGCCAAAATCATAGCTTTAATACTTTCCCTTTTTTCTGTATCCAAAACGTCACCGTCTGCAATGTAAAACGGATTGAAGCTGATCGGCTCGTGTTCCGTATAAGTAAAATAGTAACCGCCGACAAATTCGCAAAGTCCCTGATAGCTATGTCCCACATCTACCAAAACCACGTGCGATCCTTGTTCAAAATAGCTACGCAACAGGTGATTAGTAAAGAACGATTTACCGCTGCCCGATGGGCCTAAAATGAATTTGTTGCGATTAGTAGTAATACCCTTCGTCATGGGGTCATCGCTGATATCTACATGCACCGGCTTACCTGATAAGCGGTCACCTAAGCGAATACCGCAAGGGCTGATACTTGACTGATAATTTGTTTCGAGATTTAAGAAACAGGTTGCCTGTTCAACAAAGGTATCAAAAGTGTCATTCATTGGAAAAGCGGCCTCGTTGCCTGGCAAGCCTGCCCACCAAATTTGAGCGGCTCCGTCGGTTTCCTGCTTAGGCTGTGCATCCATTTGAGCGAGTGAGGAACTGACCTTGTTTTTAAGGTCCTTTAGAAGCGCAGGGTTATCAGTCCAGGCTAAAACATTGAAATGTGCTTTCACCGGTAAGCGCTGCTGACTGATCGCTTCGTTCAAAAAGTCGTGGGTTGCATCCCTGCCAATGGCATTTTCCCGTGAATAAGCTGAAAGCGATTGTAAGCGCAATTTCTTTGCTTCCAGTTTTTTGATCGTTTGCAGACTGTCACCTATAAAGATATATTGGTTATACAGATGGTTGCATTTCAGCAAGGTGCCTATAGGCGTGGCGAAGCCGGTGCTGAACTTCGTTTTATCTGTACTGTATTTATCATAGGTGATCCTCGGCCCGCATAACGGCGGCAGGTCTTCCGCATCGCTTAAAGTATAAAGCTGACAGTGGTTGTCGCCGATCCTGATCTCGTCCTGAATATGAATATCCTTTAATACCGGCGCTTCGTTTTGATTAAGCAAAAAGCAATACTGTTCTAAAACTCCTGCTCTTTGCAATGTACCGGCTAATTCATCATCATTTAGCCGTGAAAGAGAGATTAAGCCGCTATCTTCTAACACTCTTACAAATTGTCCTGCGCTATCCTGAAAGTCCCTGAATAATTCCTCGCAGGTTGTTTGTGCCGGCACGATGCGTTTACGCATCAAGGAACTAACCGCGCTGGAATACTGCTTAAACTTATCCGGCTTTTTAGTGAGAAAAATGTGGCAGTGATGATGCAAAAACTCGCGTTCATGGAAATAGCGTTCACTGGAATGAGAAAGAAAGGTTTTAACCTGCTGATGGCCTTCCTTCGCGAAAACAGCTTCGTATTGGTCACCCACAAACCAGTCCTGCTTATGAAACACGGTGTTTTTAGGCAGCAGTTTTAACGCTTTTATAATTACTTCGTGAAATGCAAGATATTCCTCATTTGACAAAGTAAAGATCTCCGGCAGGTTTACTTTATAACCAATGGTAAGATCGCCGTTTGCGGACACCATGCAGTTGTGCTCGACCTTATAGACAGGGAATACCTGTTCCGCTTTGCTATGTGATGCCATGATTATTTCTTTAGTTTTAAGAAGATATTTCGTGTAGTAAACTTTAAATGGTTTGGCAAATACCTTTTAGCTGCTTTCTTCATCAAGCCATGCTCGCCATATTTATGGCTTAGTTTGAATACCTGATAAAATAGTCCGCTGCCTAATACGGAGATAATGATAATACATGATATTACCGGAACCCCAACGATATACATAACAGCAAACACAA
>JAFDZK010000126.1 GCA_018267005.1 Bacteroidota bacterium | reverse complement strand
CAAAGTTTTCGGCATCAATTCGCCAAATCCTTTCTTCTAAAAGACATTCGCCAACTTTCCTTAACTCATTTTTTGTATCATAACCTTCTGTTTTTTCAAAACTCCTCATTGAAACTAAAGCAAGCTCGATTTTTATATTCAACTCGATACAGATTTTTAATAGTGCGGTAATACTTATTCTTTGTTCCGTTGGCGCTCCAGCCACAACCAAAATAATCTTTGCTGCAACCTCTGTAAGGTAACTGCCATTCACAATGTCGTGAGTATTATCGACTATTTGAAATGTTCTATCGGCATGTCTAAATTGCCATATTTGTGTAGGTGCTAACCGCCTGCAAACTTCTCTCATTGTTGACGATTTGCCATCGTTGGCTCTACCAATAATTAAAATATATTTCATTGTGATCAAATGTCAGGTCTGGATATTGAAAGTGAAATTGTTAACAAAATTATCAATAAGAAATGAGCAAACAACCCGTGAAAACACCCATTTTGCGTTAGCGATGGAAACGGTTACCGGCACTTCGACAGGCTCAGTGTGACAGCCAAGCGCAACGCCTTAAGGCGTATGAGTGTACAGCGCGGGCCGCAGGCAACGCCCTCTTTAAATATCGAACACTGAATATCGAATGTCGAATAATGAAGTAAAAAACTTCGGCGTTGGATATTCGAAATTCGTTATTCGATATTAATTTCAGACATCTGACCTCCGACCTCAAAAGAACCTCACAAAATACCCGGCCACGGATTGCCATAGCGCAGAATGGGGTAGCCAATAAAAGCTGTAGTGCGATACCGCCAGTATGATAAATGCGATGATATAGGCGCGGGCGTTGTTGCCCTTGATCCAGTCGTAAATGATGAGGCCGAGAAGAAACAAGTCGGGTATTAAAAAACCAAGCAGTAAGGCCTCACCTTCCATATGCAATACGTGTACAAAAACCCGGCGCAGTCCCGCGCCCACAATGGCCAGCGACGTGGCGATCATATAGCGCATGTGGTAGGGAGTGCGGTGTTTATTGATGATGGCCAGCAGGTACAACACGGCGAAATCGAATATCTGGTAAACTTGAAAATAGGTATTAGCAAGGACGGTTTCCCTGGGCACATGCGCGGCTACGGCGTTCAAATAAGCTTCGCGGGCTATGAAATGTATCGATATAATGATGCAGGGTACCAGCACGTAGGTAAACCTGCCGATCATCCGGTGCGCCTGGTATTTGCCGTACCGAATGAGCAGCGGCTGAACAAACAGCAGCACGAACCAGGTGGTAAACAACAGGCCGTGGATATGCTGAATGGCCGTAACGTTGTTGAAGGATGGGAACAACCCGAAATAGGTTTTGAAAAACCCTAAAACAACTATACTGAATATAGCGACAAACAGCCAACTGACATTTTTGTAGCCCGTTTCTTTATAACCTGTTTCCATGAAGTTAGAATTGTGACGGTTTTAACAGGCTGTAAGATAGGCAATACCCCTCATTGCTGCAAAAAATAAAAGGAGCTCCGTGCTGGGGAGCTCCTTTTGTTCATAGGTAGTTTTTATGTTATGCCGCGAGCGGTGTCTTGCAAGTGGTTTTCCGGGACTTTATTTCCTGCAGGTCTTTCAATAAAAGCGTCTTCAATTCGTTGTCGATGGCTTTCAGTATTTCGGCGGTTTTAGTTGAAGTTTTCATAGTCGGTTTGTTTAGCTGTCCAAATTAAAGCGAGAATAATGCCACAAAAAAGAAAGCTGCGACAAATAGCAAAATCTGCATTTAAAGCGCCTAAACGTAGTTTTCGGTGTATATTTTTGTGTACAGTTTGTATGGTGTCTGCCCGGATTTCCCAATATTAAATACCTTCGGCAGTATTATTACTGTGCTCCCCGGCCGCGCCATGTTTCCAGATATGAAAATCGACCAGGAACTTTTTCTTTTGGATCAGTGTACGCCAGTTTATAAACAAAATAGCGCAAAGGAAAATGGTGCCGATAAGCAGGCTTAATATCGCTTCCCACGACAAGGAACCATTAATAAAATTTTCAGCATTTTGCGATACGTAATTGCCCAGATGAACCGTAATCGCGTCACTGGTAAATTTTCCGACTAAAAATACCGGGATAATATAGGCCGCATTGATGCGTGACATGCCGCTGGCCAGGAACAAGGGTGTAGTAGGCAACGGCAATAAGGTGTAGGCTAAAATTGCCAGTTGGCCCTTCCAGAACTGGTGCTTCATCTGCTCGCCCAGGAATTGAACGTCCTCGTTTTTAGAACGTTTGAATATCCTGTCGGACAAGTGGGGAATATACAAGGTTAGGACGTAACGGCCTAAAACCGAACCGAGGACTCCTATAACGATTACCGGCCAGATATGAAGTCCAAACACTACCTGGAAAAAAACCATTATCGTGAATGCCGGCGGAAACGGAAATGGCACCACATCAAACAAAAAAGAACCCAGGAAAACTAAAAGGTATTGCCACCACATATTACCGTCATCAGATTTCACGAAGATACGTCCCGGTGTGCGCCGTAAAATGACCAGCGTCATACAGCGAACTGAAAGCCATCATTTTAATCTGCTAAACGTTGCCCGTCACATTGTTAATATTAAATTAACATTAAATATACACGCAATTAACCTTGCTGTAATACCTTTACTTAACTGCATTAACTGCTAACTTAACATTTGCCGACTATGGAAACTAAGGTAAAAACAGAAGAAAAGAAAAGGGAAGAAATACTGCTCGATACACATAATGACGAATATTGGGCAAAGGAATTTGAAGTTTCTCCGGATGACCTGGCAAAGAAACCTAATGTTGACATTTATTCGTTGATTGTCGAATCCGGGAAGAAAAACAAAGTTTTCAGCCTGTAGTATCCGTTCGTAAATCCAGTAAGAAGGCCGGTTCTTTACATCGCATTTGTCCGCTGCGAAAACGCCTTCGACATTAGATGTTTTAGGTCCGATGATGTCCGCAGCACGTTTCCGGGTGAAGTATTTTGATCGGGAAATTGACACCAGCCGGGATTATCACGCGCCATTTAAATTTTCCGAAAATTCGAAATCCTCAATACTCAACCCACTTTTTTATCTTCAGGCTTAGGTTACTGCCCTCGCCATATTTGCCGGGTTCGCCGTTGAGCATACGAAGGATCACGCCATTGTTCTCGACCAGCAGTTCTTCATAAAATCCCCGGAAAAGTAATTGCTTTACAGTCCATTTACTTCCGCCAAAACGGCGCGTTTCTATCCATTCAGGGTAGATCATTACCTGTTGCTTTTGCGTCCGGACGCCGCAGACGGAAGCTTCGCCGGCGGAAAGCACATTACAGCGGGCAAGAAGCTTCGCTGTGTAAAGGTATTGCGGGTCGTTATAAACTTTTTGCGGGTTGCCAGCCTCGATTATACCGCCGTTTTTGAGTACAATCAACTCGTCGGCCATGGAAAGCACTTCGGCCGGGTCGTGTGATACCATGATCACCGTCAGGCCGGTATCTTTAACCACCTGCCGGATATCTTCCTGCAGTCCGTCGCGAAATGAAGTATCGACCTGGTTAAAAGGCTCGTCTAATAAAAGCACTTCCGGTTCGGTAACCAGCGCACGGGCGATCGCAACACGCTGTCTCTCGCCGCCGCTCAGATCGTTCACGCGTTTATCGGCGAGTGCGGTCATGCGCAACCGGGTTAGTATATTATTGGTCTTTTCTTCTTTAGCCCGCAGATCCGTGTTAGGCAGGAGGATCGACACGTTCTCGCGAACCCGGGCAAACAGGTTCAGGTCATCCTCGGCCTGGGTCACCATCTTCATCGCATCATGGCCGGGTATCAGCTTCTCTTCCGGCCCCCAAACGCGTTCGCCTTTAAAGTTCACTTCACCGGTATCGGGCGAAAGCAAACCGTACAATAAGCTTAGCAGCGTGCTTTTGCCGCTTCCGCTGGCCCCGATAATTGCCGTTATCTGGCCGGGCTGTATTTCCAGGTGAATATCCTTTATACCTCCGCCGCCGGGGTAAAGCTTGTTAAGTGAGGTAGTTTTAAGGAACGGTTTGTCCATCGGGACAAATATAGTTCGAAAGTCGGGAAGTCCGCGTAAGTCCGAAAGTTGACAAGAGAAAATGTTAAAGAACCGACATGACATAAAAAATCCGGAAGCCTCTCTCAGACTTCCGGACTTTCGGACTATAATTCAGAACCCGAATGTCAATCCAAAAGAGAAGTTTCTTAAACCTGCCTGTGCCGGGCTGTTCTCGAACATATCATTCCAATAGTATTTGGCGAATATGCCCCAGCCGCCGTAACCCATGCGGAAGAAGCCGCCATAACGCATTTTGGCAAAATGATACCCGGCATCAAACTTTTGTTTGCCGTTCTCCGGGCTGATCTGCTTGACCATGCCGTCGAGCAGCAAACCTGCCTCGGGCCCGAAGACAAAGTTGAAACGATTGCCATGCTCGTTTTCTGCAGTATGAAAATCGAACGACAGCGGTATTCGCAGGTAGCTGGACGAAAAACGGTTTTTGCTGTAATGTATGCTGTCCTGGCGGTAAGTGAGCGTAGGCTGGCCCGGCAGGATCGTAATATTCTGTTCCAGCCGGAGTAACGTCCAGTCGAAGCCGCCGGACAAGTAAACCTTAAAATACTTATTCACCTTAACCCCCATCTGGAATACATCGAACCCAACATTACTGCTCTTCCACGAGCGGTAGTTGAGGAACTGGTTCTGCGGCCTCAGCGTAAAGCTTCCGTTGTCAACCAGCGTAGCCAGGCCCAGGTCGAACCTTGAAAAGGTTATTCCTGCAAAACCTTTAGGATATTTTCCGTGGTCTTCGTGATGATGATGACGCCAGTGATTAAATTCAACGTGGGCCATATCATCATCGTCGTCATTATGTTTTGCGGTATCGGCCGAAGCCTTCATCGTATCGGTTTTAGCATTTTGCGCGAACACACCGCCGGCCGCCGCACATATCAATGCGGTAATTAGTAAACGTTTCATATCTGTTTTATTTGATTACACCGATGTCTTCTTTGGAATTACACCGATTTTTATGATTACACTTATTTCTGTCCATAGTCCATGGTCGATAGTCCATAGTTCCTTACAAGGTTATTTGCATATCTGCACATCTCACCTCTCACTCTTATCCTCCCGTCTTATTTTGATCGGCCCGATATTCACTGCTGTAAGCGTAGCCTGGTCGTCTTCATCATCCGAAAACTCTAACGCTTTATTCTTTCGCTTATCCACTTTGGCCATCACTACATTCACCAGGTCGCCAAAATTATGTATACCGCGCTTCTTTACCTGAGGCGAAGGCGACTGTTGTACCGGTGTTTGTTTGGCAACGAGAGTCGGTCTGGTTATTGCCGAAGTCGTCGTATCAACACCCGCAGTGGGTTTAACAGCAAATGAATTGCCGGCATTGGCGTCAACCGGTGTTGCTTGCTCCTGCTTCGGCGCAACCGCTGTCAAAACAGCGTAACGGTCTGCTTTTTCGGTTTCATCGGCAGCAACCGGCACCATTGTCGGCGCTGGCAAAGCAAGTTTAACCGATTTTGTATACCTATTGGTATTTTTATTTGAAACCCTTACAGCTACCGGTGCCTGCGCTTTTACAACAGGCTTGATTTCTACCGCTTGCTGCATCGGTTTTACGGTAGCAGCAGTCCGTTCGCTATTTACTAAGGTTGCTGTTTGCTGAACAGGCTTAATATTTTGGGGTACGAACAATATGCCTGCGGTAACCAGCACTACAATACTGGCAGCTACGCCGAGCAGCGGCAGCAAATATTTGTTCCGGTTGCGGCCATTGATCGTTGCGTCGATGCCGTTCCATACCCTTTCCGATGGTTCGGCTTCAAAATCATCCAGTTTATCCCTGAACAGGTCGTCCAATTCTTTATCCTGCATTTTCATATCTCTTTCCTTCCAATTTGGCAATTTGTTCCTTTAATATGCTTCGGGCCCGCGATAGCTGCGATTTTGAGGCTCCTTCCGTGATACCCACCATCGCAGCTATTTCCCTATGTGAATACCCTTCGATGGCGTACAGGTTAAATACCACCCGATACGACGGCGACAGATCCTGTACCAGGCGCATCAGGTCCCGGGCATTCAAATTTGCGGAGGCGGCCGGGTTTACCGGAAGCTCGATCCCATTATCCCCGTCTTCAACCAATTGTAACAGCTTATGGTGCTTTCGAAAATATTCGATTGAGCAGTGCACCATAATGCGTCTCACCCAGCCTTCGAACGAGCCTTCGCCGCGGTAATCGTTGATCTTCTGGAACACCCTGATGAACCCGTTCTGCAGCATATCCTCAGCCTCCATGCGGTCAGTTGCGTAGCGCAGGCAAACGCCCATCATTTTGGATGCGAACTGCTTGTATAGCAATTCCTGAGCTTTGCGTTCGCCGGCCCGGCATTTTTCTATTAAGCTTTCTATCGTGTATTTGTGTTCCAAAAACATCATTTAAAGGTAAGATGAAAGAGTATACCAAATGGTTGCATCGGATGGAAAATATTTTTGCATTGGCTCATGGCGGCTGGCGTGTATCGTCACGATTGCCGCCTTGTTTCAGGGCGTCTATACCAAATATTTTTTCTATCAGCCTCTTCCGCCTATATTTATTCTTATGAAAAGACACTTTACCATCTGCCTGCTTTCCTTATTTGGGTATTCTTTGGCTTTTGGCCAGGATACGGTTTCTTCAAGATATACCCTCCTGGAACCCGACCGGGTTTTCGACGGCCGGCAAATGCACAATGGCTGGTGGGTGCTGCTAAACGGCAATAAAATAGAAGCCGCCGGCGAGCCTTCAACTATAAAAGTGCCGGCTGAAACTAAAACGATCGCATTGAAAGGCGAAACCCTCATGCCGGGCATGATCGAGGGACATTCGCATTTGTTCCTACATCCCTATAACGAAACCAGTTGGGACGACCAGGTGCTGAAAGAAAGTCGCGCCGAACGCACAGCACGGGCAGTAGTACACGCCCGTGAAACTTTAATGGCTGGTTTTACCACGACACGCGACCTGGGCACCGAGGGGGCCGGGTATGATGATGTTGGGCTGAAAACTGCGATTGAAAAAGGCATTATTCCGGGCCCGAGGATGCTGGTAGCCACCCGGGCCATTGTGGCGACGGGCAGCTATGGGCCGAAATCGTTGATTCCGGAAGCGGATGTGATTAAAGGCGGCGAAGAGACCGACGGCGTTGAGGGTATTATGCATACTGTCCGTTCACAAATCGGTCACGGCGCCGACATCGTAAAAATTTATGTTGACTATCGCTGGGGGCTTAATAAAACGGCACAGCCCACATTTACTGAAGATGAAATAAAGGCGGCTGTGGCTGCCGCTAAAAGTAGCGGACGCATGGTGGCTGTACATTCGGGCACAACCGAAGGTATGCGCCGGGCGATAGCGGCCGGGGTAAATACTATCGAGCACGGCGACGGCGGCACACCCGGGTTGTTTGCGGAAATGAAGGAAAAAGGTATTGCCCTGTGCCCAACGCTCGCAGCCACCGAAGCGATAATGAGCTATGAAGGGTGGAAAAAGGGCGTCGACCCGGAACCTTTCGCGGTGAAGCATAAGCATGAGATTTTTACGGAGGCTATGAAAGCCGGCGTCACCATTTGCATGGGCGGCGATGTTGGCGTATTCCCGCATGGCGACAATGCGCGCGAGATGGTACTGATGGCTGAATACGGCATGAAGCCAATAGATGTTCTGCGTTCGGCAACATCGGTCAACGCGCAAGTATTCAGGTTGAATGACCTCGGCAACATTAAACCCGGTTACCTCGCCGACCTGGTAGCCGTACAGGGCGATCCGTCAGCAGATATTTCAGCGGTAAAACAGGTAAAGCTGGTAATGAAAGACGGCGTTATCTACCGGCAAGAGTAATATTATGCTTAGATTTAGCCTGATGAAAATTCTATCTTATTTCAAAGGAATAGGTCTGCTGCTTTTTCTTTGCCCGCTTGCTGTTAAAGCTCAGGGTACTTTTATACCGGTCGAAACTAAAGACGATGCGCTTGTTCTGCATGTAACCGGCGAAGGCGATCTGAACACGGTTTACTTCGGCAAAAAACTTTCAGACCCGAAGGAATACCAAATTACGCCGCAACTCTATCACGAAGATGAGACAGACATGCGCAATTCGGCATATACAACCGCCGGAACGCGTAACCTATTAGAGCCGGCTATCGCAGTAACCCACGCCGATGGCAATAAATCGCTTGCATTGAAATATGCAGGCCAGTCGACAGAAAAAATAAATGCGGATGTTTCGTTAATCCATATTCGCCTCGAAGATCCCGCTTATCATACCGAAGTTACCCTTCATTATCAAGTCTATTATACTGATAATGTGATCGAGCAATGGAGCACGATCGTTCATCACGAGAAGCGCAGCATCAGGCTGGATAAATATGCATCGGCCAACTTGTACCTGCAGGCAAAAAGTTACTGGCTGCGCCATTATCATGGCGACTGGGCTAAAGAAATGCGGCCGGAAGAAGAAAAATTGACGCACGGCATCAAAACACTGGACAGCAAGCTCGGTACCCGTGCCGATCTTTTTGGCCCCCCATCGTTTATGGTCTCACTGAATAAACCCGCCACGGAAGATGAGGGCGAGGTACTACTTGGCAACCTGGAGTGGAGCGGCAATTACCGGATAGATTTCGAGATCGATCCTTCGAATGGATTAAGACTGCTCGCGGGCATTAACAACTATGCATCGGATTATAGCCTTAAGCCGGGAGAGGAGTTTGAAACGCCCAAGCTGGTTTACACCTTATCGCAGCATGGCAAGGGAGAAGCCAGCAGGAATTTACAGGACTGGGCAAGGAAATATAAGATCGTCGACGGTGAAGGCCCGCGTTTAACGTTGCTGAACAATTGGGAATCGACTTATTTTGACTTTAATGAAGATAAGCTGTCGCAGCTATTAAAAGATACCCAAAAGCTCGGCGCCGACCTGTTTTTACTCGACGATGGCTGGTTCGGAAATAAATACCCGCGCAACGACGACCATGCCGGCCTTGGGGACTGGCAGGTAAATAAAGCCAAATTGCCCGACGGCATAGCGTTCCTGGTAAAGGAAGCTGAGAAGAATGATATAAAATTCGGCATCTGGGTCGAGCCGGAAATGGTCAATCCCAAAAGTGAGCTATATGAAAAGCATCCCGACTGGGTGGTGAAACAGCCGCAACGCCCGGAATATTACATGCGCAACCAGTTGGTACTTGATCTGAGCAATCCCAAAGTCCAGGAATTTGTCTTTAACACGATCAATGGGTTGTTTACCCAAAATCCGAACCTGGCATATATAAAGTGGGATTGCAATTCAGTCATTTATAATGCTTATTCAGCCTATGAAAAGGACCAGGCTAATTTTTACGTCGATTATGTGAAAGGCTTGTATAAAGTGATGGGCCGGATCAGGGCAAAATATCCTAAAGTGCCGATGATGTTATGCTCCGGCGGCGGCGGCCGTGTTGACTATGGCGCTTTGCAGTACTTCACTGAATTCTGGCCGAGCGATGATACAGAACCATTGGAAAGGATATTCATTCAATGGGAATATTCTTACTTCTACCCTGCACTCACCAGCGCCAATCACGTAACCAATTGGGGCAAAGAGCCTATCAAATACCGTGTAGATGTAGCCATGATGGGTAAGCTGGGTTTTGATATTGTCGTGAGCAAACTTTCGCCGGACGAGCTTTCATTTTGCCAGGACGCGATCAAAAATTACAAAGCCTATTCCGGGGCTATCTGGCACGGCGAACAGTATCGCCTGCAAAGCCCTTGGGATAATGATGCAGCATCGATCCTTTATGTCGACACGACGAAAAGCCAAGCCATTATATTCAATTATTTGATCAATAATCGGTATGGCGCGGGAACACACTTGCCAATCAAACTAAAGGGGCTTGATCCGAACAAGCACTATGCAATCAAAGAGATCAATTTATATCCCGGCACCAAATCCGGCATTAAGGAAGGTGTTTATAGTGGGGATTTTTTAATGACGGTGGGTATTAACCCCGAAGTGCATGAGGGAAGGACGAGTGTGGTGATTGGGATGGATGAGGCGAAATAAATTTATTTGCAGAATGATAATTAATGTGTATATTTATTTAAATTTATGCGCATGAGAACCAACATCGATATTGATGATACATTAATGGCGAAAGCGCAAAAGCTCACCAAGATAAAGACAAAAAAAGCCATAGTTGAGAAAGCTTTGACGTTATTGGTAACTATTGAGAATCAAAAAAAACTGCTGGAATTGTGGGGAAAAATCGAAGTTGACGATAAAGCCTACAATTAATGGATGTTGTTTTAGTTGACACGTCCGTTTGGATTAATTTTTTTAAAGCGAAAGAAACTACAGCAAGTCTGTTTCTCAAAAACAATCTCAGCGATATCATTATAGCTACTTGTCCGGTAATTTTACAAGAAGTCTTACAAGGAATAGTTTCAGATCAGGAGTTCACCAAAGTCAACACTTATTTTGATACATTATTCCCCCTGGTTGGTAATAGTTACAATCTTGCTTATAAAGCGGCCCAATTGTACAGAGAATTAAGAAAAAAGGGAGTAACTGTCAGAAAGCCGAATGATTGCCTGATCGCCCTTTATGCAATGGATTATGATATTCCGATATTACAGGATGACAGGGATTTTCAACTGATAGCTCAGCATGCTAAGCTAAAACTTATATAATAATTTATTTCTTCAGCCTGTAATACTTATATACCTTCACTCCCGCCATTAGCAAAAATACCAGTACAACAAGTCCCGTGATCGTATAAGGCCAGTTTACCTGGTCTTTTACTACCGCGCAGATAACGATCACGAATAACAGCAATGTGGCCAGCTCGTTCCACAGGCGCAATTGGGTCGATTTCCATTTGAAGATGCCTTTGCGCATCTGTTTGATCTTGTTCTCACACATGAAGTGGTAAATGATCAGCAGCACGACAAACGCAAGCTTGATATGCAGCCATTCCTGGTGCAGCCAGGCCGGAACCAGAATAAGCATAGCGATACCGCAGGCGACAACGATGTACATCGACGGGACCGTAATGATATTCCACAATCGCCGCTCCATGATCTCGAATTGTTTGGACAGAATAGTCCTTTCCGGTTCGGGTTTCTCTTGTGCTTCGGTATGATAGATAAACAGGCGAACAATATAGAACAGCCCCGCGAACCAGCAGACGATAAAAATGATGTGTATGGCTAAAATGTACTGGTACATCATGCTTAAAGTTTGTGTGTCATGCTGAGGTTCTCGAAGCATGCGGGCAAGACCTTTGCACACCCTTCGAGTGCCTCAGGGTGACACCTCCCTTTAATTTCTGTATTCTTTTATGATATCCACGGCGTATTTTACGTTATCGAACGGAATGTCGGGCATAATGCCGTGGCCAAGGTTAAATATGAAGCCGTTTTCGCCCTTCATTCTATCGAACAAGCGGTATATCCTTTCTTTAATGACTTTCTTATCGGCGTATAAAATATGCGGATCAAGGTTGCCCTGCACCGCAACGCCTTTTGGCAATCGCTGTTTCACATCCAGCAGATCGGCATTCCAGTCGATCGAAATTACATCCGGCTTTGCTTCGGCCATTAACGGAGCAAAAACCGAACTGCCTTTGCAGAACGATATAACCGGGATATCTTTCCGGTTCAGCTTGTTAATGATCTCGGTGATATATCGATGCGAAAACTCCCGGTAATCGTCCCAGGCCAGGGCCTGCGCCCAGCTATCGAATATCTGCACGGCATTAACCCCTGCGGCGATCTGCATGTTCAGGTAATCGGCCGTTATTTTGGCGATCTTCGCCAAGAGTTGATGCGCCAGTTTCGGCTCGTTGTGTATAAAAAGCTTGGTTAGCTTAAAATCCTTAGACGATCCGCCCTCGACCAGGTAACTCATCACCGTAAATGGCGCGCCGGCAAACCCGATCAGCGGTATGCTGCCGTTCAGGCGTTGCTGAATGATCTTGATAGCATCGGATACATATTCCAGCCTGTGGACTACTTCTGTTTCCAAACGGTCTATGCCATCTTTCCCGCGAACAGGATTGGCAAACCTTGGCCCTACCCCGTTGGTGAAACTCAGTTCGCCGCCCATCGCTTCAGCGGTAACGAGGATATCGGAAAACAAAATAGCTGCATCGATACCCAGCAGGTCCACCGGCAACATGGTTACGTCGGCGGCGATCTCGGGTGTTTTGCACATTTCGAGGAAGGAATATTTATTCTTAATATCCCAATATTCCTTCATAAAACGACCAGCCTGGCGCATCATCCATACGGGCGGGCGTTCCGTCGGCTCTGAAAACGCAGCTTTTATCAGTAAAGAATTTCTCATGTATATTTTTATGCAGAGACGCAAAATTTTGCGTC
>JAFDZK010000125.1 GCA_018267005.1 Bacteroidota bacterium | reverse complement strand
AATTGATTTAATGACAAAATCAACTCTCGCTCTTCCGGAAACAAGCTTACTGGCTTTTCTTTTGACAAAATTGACGAGACTTTACTCAATACCGACCTGATCCTCGCGTGGGTGTATTGAATGAAAGGTCCTGTGTGGCCCTGGAAATCTACCGACTCGTTCGGATCGAATAACAAGCGTTTTTTAGGATCAACTTTAAGCAGGAAATATTTGAGCGCGCCCATACCGATTATATGGTACAGATCGTGTTTTTCGGCATCTGTTAATCCTTCCACCTTTCCGAGCTCTTCGGTACGTTCCCTTGCGGTTTGCTCCATTTCGTCGATCAGATCGTCAGCATCCACCACGGTACCTTCGCGCGATTTCATTTTACCGGAAGGCAGGTCGACCATCCCATACGACAGGTGGTATAAGCCTTTTGCCCAGCTTTTACCTAATTTTTCCAGGATCAGGAAAAGCACTTTAAAGTGATAATCCTGCTCGTTGCCCACCACATAGATAGAATCATCCATATGAAAATCGTCGTATTTAAGCTGGGCTGTACCCAAGTCCTGCGTCATATAGACGGAAGTACCGTCTGCCCGCAGTAATAACTTCTGGTCGAGGCCGTCGGCAGTCAGGTCGATCCAAACCGAGCCATCAGCCTTTTTGAAGAACACGTCTTTTTTAAGTGCTTCTTCAACGATGTCCTTCCCTAATAAATAGGTATTTGATTCGTAGTAGTACTTGTCAAAGTCGACGCCGAGGCGTTTATAGGTCTCGGCAAAACCGGTATAAACCCAAAGGTTCATGGTTTTCCACAGTTCGATCACGTGCTCGTTCCCTGCCTCCCACTGCTGCAGCATTTCCTGGGCTTCCTTTATAACCGGTGCGTTTTTCTTTGCTTCTTCCTCGGTTTGTCCGAACGATTTTAGCTCGTCGATCTGCCTCTTATATTCTTTGTCGAACAGTACATAATATTTACCCACCAAATGATCGCCTTTCAAACCCGATGACTCCGGCGTTTCGCCATTACCCCATTTCTGCCAGGCCAGCATAGACTTGCAGATATGGATACCGCGGTCGTTCACCAAGTTGGCTTTGATCACCTCGTAACCAGCAGCGTCCAATATGGTCGCCACCGAATAACCCAGCAGGTTGTTACGTACATGGCCTAAATGCAGCGGTTTATTGGTGTTGGGCGACGAGTATTCGACCATCACTTTTTTGCCGTTGGGTTTGAAGAGCGCAAAATCCTCGGCAAGTATTTCCAAATAAAATTTATTTAGCCAGTAAGCGTCTGATAAAGAAATATTCAGGAAGCCTTTGATAACATTGAAAGCTGATATCTCGGCAACCTCGCTTTTGAGGAATTGCCCTATCTCATTCCCGGTTTGCTCCGGCGATTTGCGCGAAACTTTTGTGAATGGAAAGGTAACCACGGTAACCTGTCCCTCAAATTCTTTCCGGGTTTCCTGCAGGTTTACGTCTATCGTGTTCAGATCGGTTTGATATAACGTTTTAACGGCTTTTACAACGGCTTCGGTAATAAAATTCATCGCGCAAAAGTAGCTAATAGAATCAACAGTCAGGAATTTGAAGTCAAGTGAGAAGGAAAAAGTAGGTTTAAAGTGTTTAAATCAGGTTAGGATTGATCATGGGTCTTGATTTTGGCTCTTGACACTAAATAAGGTAGCTTTGTTTGCGATTATAACCTTTATGACCAAGAAACAAAATGATTTTAAGATCGACGTAACGTCAGAAATCGGCAATTTACGCAGTCTGCTAATCCATAGTCCCGACAGCGGGCTGGGTAAAGTAGTGCCGTCAAAAGCGCAGGACTGGCTATTCGAGGACATTGTGCACCTGGACACGATGCGGCGAAACGAATATGATTATTATGTAAAGCTGCTGATGTACTTTCTCGATCCGGGCAAGATAAAGGGTAAGCTGAACGAAATTGACTCGGTTGACAGCGACCGCGGTTTTTTTAAGCCTGACAACAAGGGCTTCCACGCTTCGAACAAAGTGATCGAGATACAATCGCTGCTGGCTGATATTCTGGTGGAAGACGACATCCGTAAAAAATTAGTGGCCTCGGTATGTGCCATCGAAAATTGCACGTATCGTTTGCAGCAAAAGCTGATCGGCACATCGCCGGTTGAACTGGCCAAAATATTCATATCAGGCGCTATGAGTAACGACGAAATGATATTCGCTCCTATCCCGAACCTGATCTTTTCGCGAGATATCGGCATTGCCATAAACAATTACATGCTGCTGAATAAGCCGGCGAAAAAAGCGCGGTCGCGGGAGACGTTGCTGGCGCGATACATTTTCTTCAATCATCCACTATTCACAGCATACCGGGACAATGTCCTGGAAATACCCGAAATCGTCCATCATTTCCTTCGCCCCGGCGAGGACCAGGACGAAAAAACCACGCTTGAAGGCGGCGACGTAATGGTGGTAAGCCCGGATCATGTGGTGATCGGTTGCAGCGAGCGCACTTCGGTGAGCGGCGCCAATGAGGCTATGAAGCTGCTGTTCGAAAATAACGTGGTAAAGAAAGTGACGATTGTGAAGATCCCGCATAAGCGCGACTATATGCACATTGATACTATTTTCACACAGGTAAAACGGAACGTTTGGGTAATGCTGGGCTCGCTTTCGGCTATTTCAAGCACTGAAGAAGATGCTGACGCGGTGAAATGGTTTACTGAAAAAAAGCCAAAGGACAAAACCGAGATCGCGCAGTTTGAAAAAGGCCGCTCAAAACCTAAAGTGTTCAAAAGCCTGGAAGACCTCCTTTGCGATATCAGTGAGAACGATCTGCAAAGCGGCAAAAAGACCAAATTTATTTACTCCGGCAATGATAAATTCCCTTATGATGCACGCGAACAATGGACCGACTCATGCAACCTGCTGGCTATTAGGGAAGGCGTAGTTTTAGGTTATGACCGCAACGATAAAACCGTGGACGCTTTCAGAAAAAAGGGATTCCACATCGTTAAGGTAACCGATCTGCTGCAGAAATTTGAAAACGGCGAATTAGAGCCGCACAACATGAAAGATACGCTGATTTTGATGCCATCGTCAGAACTTTCACGTGCACGCGGCGGTTTCCATTGTATGAGCATGCCGTTACAGCGGGATGCTGTTTTATAAGCAACCAGTTCATGGTTCATAGTTCATCTATAAGGACTTCTGCCATGAACCATGATCTACGAACTATGAGCAATCAACAAACCACCTCAACCCTATTGATGATCCGTCCGGTGAATTTTGGCTTTAACGAGCAAACCGCCGGTAGCAATGCTTTCCAGAATAAAAATGCGGAACAGCAGCAAGTACAGGATAAGGCCTTAAAGGAATTTGACGGCTTCATAAGCGTATTAAGGGAAAATGGCGTGGAAGTGATCGTGATAGATGATACGGTAGAACCACATAAACCCGACTCCATATTTCCGAACAACTGGATATCCTTTCATGGAGACGGTACGGTATTTCTCTACCCGATGATGGCTGAAAACCGGCGCCTGGAACGCCGGGAAGATATTATCAGGCAGCTAAAAGATGAGTTTACGGTAAAGCACATTATCGACCTGAGTCGTTTTGAGCGGGATCATAAGTTTTTGGAGGGGACCGGCAGCATGGTGTTTGACCGGGAACACAAAATCGCTTATGCTTGTCTTTCACCGCGAACGGATAAAGAGGTTTTGGAAGAATTCTGCCATAACAGCGGGTATAAGCCTGTTGTGTTTCATGCGGTAGATGAAAACGGGAAAGATATTTACCATACCAATGTGCTGATGTGCGTGGGAAATAAGTTCGCAGTGATTTGCTTAGACAGTATAAAGGATGCAAAAGAAAGAGAAGCCGTTTTAAGGTCATTCCAATCTACCCAAAAAAAGGTTGTTACCATCAGCTTTGACCAGATGAACCATTTTGCGGGAAATATGCTGGAAGTACAAAGTACAGCGGGCGAAGAATTGCTGGTCATGTCAAAAAGCGCCTGGGACTCGCTCAGTTATGAACAGAAAGCGATTTTAAGCTTGTTCTGCAAACCCGTTTATGCAGAAATCGGTACCATAGAACAGAACGGCGGTGGCAGCGCCAGGTGCATGATGGCGGAGGTGCATTTGCCGCGTGCATAAGCCTTTAGTTCATAGCCTATAGCTCATGGCTGACTTTTTTGTTATTGATACATCTGCTATGAACTATGATCCATTAACCATGGACTCCTTGACATAACAATTTAATAATTTACAATTGAGCGATAAAATTTGTATTATCGTCGTCCTAATTATTTAAGAAAAATTACATTTTTGCGAAAAAATAAAGGATGCAAAGCTACCAGGAATTTCTTGACCTGAGTGTGGGTTTTCCGCAGGACGGTTTCGAGATCATAGATGACGAATTATATTTCAACGACCTTAACCTGATGGAGATGATTGAAACATACGGCACACCGCTGCGTTTCACTTATCTGCCCATGGTGTCCAAAAAGATACAGCAGGCCAAGCTTCTTTTTCAGCAGGCTATAGTTAAAAATAATTACCGCGGCAGTTATAAATACTGCTATTGTACAAAAAGTTCTCATTTCAAGCACATCGTAGAAGAAGCGCTGAAGAATGACATCCACCTGGAAACATCGTCGGCCTTTGACATGCCCATGATCGACGCATTGGAAAAAAAAGGCGTGCTGAACAAGGACATGACCGTGATATGCAACGGTTTTAAAACGTACCAGTATAAAACCTATATCGTTGATATGCTGCACGATGGGTTCAAGAACATCATACCTGTGCTGGATAATAAAGAAGAGTTCAACATTTATGATGACGAAGTTGAGCTGGACATTCCCTGCAACCTCGGCATCCGTATAGCAGCCGAGGAGCAGCCTAATTCACAGTTCTATACATCGCGCCTGGGCATCCGAATAGAGGATGTTATCGAGTTTTACACCAGCAAGATAGAACCCAACCCAAACTTTAAGGTAAAACTGCTGCACTTCTTCATCAATTCGGGTATTTCCGATACGCCGTATTACTGGAACGAGCTGGAGAAATACGTAACGCTATACTGCAAGTTCAAAAAAATTAACCCTGATCTCGATACGCTCGACATAGGCGGTGGTATGCCTTTTAAAGATTCACTGGTATTCGACTTCGACTACGAATACATGGTGAACGAGATCGTAAGCCGCATCAAGGAGATCTGTGCCGAACATGACACCCTCGAGCCGGATATCATTACCGAGTTTGGCAAATATACCGTAGCCGAAGCATCGGGTATTTTGTACAAGGTTTTGGGCCGCAAGCAGCAGAATGACCGCGAAAAATGGCTGATGCTCGACGGATCGTTCATTACCAACTTGCCCGACGTATGGGCATTGAATCAAAAATATATACTTCTGCCTGTCAATAACTGGGACTCCGAATATGAACGCGTCAACTTGGGCGGTATAACCTGCGACGGACAGGATTATTACAACCAGGAAGCGCACATGAACAGCGTCTTCATGCCAAAAACCCGAAAGGTTCAATACTTAGGCTTCTTTAATACCGGCGCTTACCAGGAAGTGCTGAGCGGGTACGGGGGTATACACCATTGCCTGCTGCCATCGCCCAAACATGTGATCATCCGTCGTAACAGGGACGAGACGTTCAATTTTGAGGTATTTGGTGAAGAGCAGAACAGTAAGCAGGTCCTGAAGATACTGGGTTATTGATTGATTTCGGAATTCGAATTTCGGATGCCGGGTTTTCGATATCAGCTATCAAACTTCTCCAGCAACTTTAGCAGCGTTTCAAAATCTTTTGGATACGGCGCGTGGATGGTAATATCCTCCCCGTTCATCAGCTTAAAGGTAACTTCATAAGCATGCAGGGCAAAGCGCTTCATAATAGGCTGCTCTTCCTGGTCCTTGCCTAAGTGGTATTTACGTTTGATGGCCGAGAGATAAACCGGTTTACCCTTATACATTTCGTCGCCCGCAATAGATGCCCTTTGTGTAGCCAGGTGAATACGTATCTGGTGCATACGGCCGGTAACGGGCCTGCATTCCACCAAAGTATAATGTTTGAAGTACCTGATCGATTGGAACCACGTCTCGGCAAGCTTGCCCTCTTGTTTACTGATGCTGACATTTCCCCTGCCCGAATTGAGTATCGGCAAGTCGACCATAAGGTTGTCAAACACATGTGTACCATCGATGATAGCATGATAAACCTTTTTTACCTGCCGTTTTTCGAATTGAATGGATATATTCCGATAAGCTTCGGCGTTTTTGGCGATGATAAGCGCGCCGGAAGTCTCCTTGTCTAAGCGATGGCATATCTGCGCATCGGGCCAGTAACCTTTGGCAAGGCGCAGCAGGTTGACGTCGCTCCCCTCCCGCTCGTCCAGCGAGCTTAAAAACGGCGGCTTATTAACCACGATCACATCATCATCCTCAAACAGTATAAGGTCCGTAAACTTTGGAAACTTCATAGCCGGCAAAAATACGGTTTAATATCAAAGCACCGAAACAAACAAAATCATCGGTAAATCAGTTTATCGGTTATCATCCAACATCAAAAAAATGAATAATAATTCACCTGAACCTGAAGAAAAGGGATTTTTCGAGAAGGTAAAAGAAACCATTGAACATCTCTGGGAAGGCACCAAAGAAACTGCCGAAGAAGTAAAAGATAAAACGGTTGAAACGGCTGAACATTTAAAGGACAAAGTGGTACCGGGCAAGACCACTACGGCCAAACACAGCGTTCGTGCCAAAACCGGCTCATCTGAACGGAAAACGCAAAAAGCAGTGGCGGACGTAAAAGCCAGGGCCAGCAGCAAAGTCAAAGCCATTGAGTCAAAAGTCAAAGCAGATACTACCAGCGCGAAGAAAGCTGTTGTTGAAGTAAAGGCTAAGGCTGCCGATAAAGCTAAATCGATCAAGGCTAAAGCAAAGACTGATAACGCAGCCAAAAAGACATCAACTGCTAAAACCTCAACTACTAAAACGTCGACGAGAAAGTCTGCCAAAACTAAATAGGCGCGCTCTGAAAAGACAGCGTATGAAACGTGGGCTTGCTTTTCTAATCGACAAGTTTGGTTTAAAACCCCTTTGTTATCGGCGCATTCCAATTGGTATCCGCAGAAACTTTGACGCCGCCATCACCAGTACCGCCAAACAGGTCGCCCGAAAGCAATGTTATTTTATTAGCTGCGCCGGTTACGTTAGGAATGGTTTTATCGCCATAGACCACCCCCGAATATGCATCATAGTTCGACGACGCAGGGTTGTCTCTATATAATAAGTTACTGAAGGGGTTGCCGCCCTTAAAATTAGTGGGCTTTGAAGTCGAACAGAATACTTCTACGGAGCTTGCCCCATTATATAAAAATAAGGTACTTAATTGAAAATTTTGTGTGCCGGCATTAGCAGTTGTAAGGGTATATTCCTGCATTTGAGCAGGCGGAGGACCATCACTATCCAGCCCTACAGTTCCGGTTCCAACATTGAATTTATTAGCCGCGTTGCTTATCACCAGGGCCAAATATTTTGCGCCGGCAGGTATAGGATCATTAATATTTACAACCATTTTGGAAACTATCCTGTCAAGGTTCACATTCTGAGCTGAACTTGTGGCTGATACCGTGATCGGTACTTTTTTATAAAATGCATCAACGTTAAAATAAAGTTTAGGCGAAGGTTGACTGTAATGCGTGATCCATACACTGTTTATATCGGTACCAACGCTTACGGGACTGACTATTATTCCTGCCTGGCCACCAACTATGACTATCGTATATTTACCCGGATGAAGGTTGTCAGTATATCTGCCGAACGTTGAATCTGTTTTTTGCTGAACGAACTCATGCAGCCCTTTGCCCAAAGAATCGAAAACACAATAATACAACACATCTATGTAATTGGTTAGTGAAGTATCAGGTTTGGTGCTATTAATACTTAGGCCGTTGGTGGCGAAGTTGGTTAAACGGGACGAAAAGCCTACGTTAAATGTAACTTTCTGAAGGCTTGTAACAATAGGATTATCGTCTTTATTGTGCTGCTTTTTGCAAGCCGTTAGCAAGAAACAAGCTAATATTATTTCAAATAGTATTTTTTTCATTTCCTGCTATTTTAAAAATGGATATTTATCGTAGATGGGTCCCACGCCTGGTTTATACCGGTATTTATTGCCCCCCCGGCACCAAATAATAAACCGGATAACACCGTATGCGTGTTTGTAGCAAGCGGCACATTGTTCACAACGCTCTGGGCTATAAGTTTATTTGTAGCATCATAACAATTAATGGTAACGGCGGCCTGCGCAGTGCCATTCACCACAAAAAACTGGCTCGCTTGAAAGTTTGATTTACCGATAGCTGAAGCCGGTATATTGTAAGGTACGGCATCACCACCGCTACCGGACACCCCCCCAAATACAGTTAATGTATCAAGCATCGGGTATGAGAAAAAACCGGCGTTACAGGTCACCGTTAGCTTACTTGCATTGGCAGGCATTATATCTTCCAGATCTACGGTTAGCTTGCCGACGATGCGGTACAGACTTACGTTCTGCGCGACATCTCCATCTGAAACAGTTAGTTTAATTCTCCTAAAAAAAGTATCACCCCAGGGGACTGAATCCTGAAATATCGGAATAAGCTGGCTTAATGGCTGGTTATCCACAGCATTTTGAGAAGAGACCGACAAGTTCGAATCGCCCGCTCCAAACACTATGGTGTAGGTGCCTGCCGCAAGTGCATCCGATATCGTGCCAAAGCTGGCATCTGTCGATAGTTGCTTAGTTTGGCTTACAATATTACGATGCGAATCGAAAACAAGGTAATGCAAAACCGTTAGGGGTGAATCAAGCGGGGCGGAATAAGTTTCCAAACTATTCAAATGGCGGTTGCCGTCTACTGAGCCCACGACTTGTTGTATAAAACCAGTTACATTGAATTTTATGGAGTACTTTTTTGTAACCGGCGCGACGATATTTTTATGCTGCTTTTTACATGCGGGTAACACTGTCGCTAAAAACAAGGACAAGTAAAGTAATGATCTTTTCATCTGCCACAGCCTGAACTTTTTAAAACGAATAAGGCCCTAAATGACTAAGGTGTTAATCAAATATAATAAAGATATCGTAACCCGGCGTAAAATCTTGTAAATATTAGCAATTGTGCCACGATAACCTTGTTTTCAAATCGACCAGGCACCACAGGATCACTTTTATTTATTAAAAAAGATTGTAATAAATCTTTTTTAATAAAGTTCTTTTTCAAACCTTTTTGAGGCTGTAGTATAGATCGGTATCGCTATTTGATTAACAGGAAAATACAAACCGCAATTGAATACCTGCATAGTAGACGGATAATGCGGCGGCAAAATTAACTCCATTGATCTTGCGGTGGGCGTCACCAACAAATCAAATCCTTGCGCCGCCTTGAGTCTTTTTATTTCTCCGCTTTTGTAAGCGAATAAGTTACAATGGCTGCAAAAAAAAATCCTCACCTGTCTTTAACAGGCAAGGATTTAATTTCTTTGTCGGGGTGGCAGGATTCGAACCTGCGGCCTCCACATCCCAAATGTGGCGCGATACCGGGCTACGCTACACCCCGAAAAGGTCTGCAAAGGTACGTTTTTAAAATCCCCTTGCAAATCTTTTTTCAGATTTAGCGATATAATATAACCGCACGGTCTCAGGCTGCTGCGTTTCCGGCGCCTACCACCACTTCCGGCTGGAATATGATTTTCGACCGGATTGAATTAGATATCAGGCAAGCCGCTTCTGATTTTTGCAACACCCGAAGCGCCTTGTCGCGATCTTCCTCCCGGACTATGGTTAGTTGCGGAATAAGGGTTACCTCGCTCATCTGGTATTTGCCGTCCACCATTTCCAGTTTACCTAAAGCCTTGGAGCTGAAGCTTTCAAAGTCCAGTTTAAAATTTTCTGCTATCGCCAAAAATGTGGTCATCAGGCAACTATTCACCGCCGCGGTAAAAAGGTGCTCGGGCGACCATACACCGGGTATGCCTTTGTTAAACTGCGGGGGTGTTGCCACCTCTATTTCGCGGTTCAATTCGGTTGAATGCATCAGGCCGAGCCTGTTGTTCACCCAATTAACATCGACCTCATAAATATGTGTCGTTTCCATGGTTTCGTGTTTAAAAAGCTTCCGTAAGAATTCTTTTTAGGTGATCGGCCGGTACTACGCCCGACTGTCTCCACTCCTGCTTGCCATTCCTAAAGAGCATCAGCGTCGGTACTCCGCTAATTTTGAAACTCCTGGCGGCTTCGGGATTTTTATCGACATCGACCTTAATGATCTTAACCCGGTCGCCCATTTCCTTCTTTAATTCCTCCAGTATGGGCTTCATCATTTTACAGGGCCCGCACCACTCAGCCGAAAAATTGACTAGTATCGGGGCCTTCCCTTGTATCATTTCTGAAAAAGATTGATTTTCCATCTTTATTTTATCTCCTTATACTCTATATGTTCGTTGTTTTCAATATTTCCGGTTTTGGGTGGAGTGGTATAACAACTATTCACTCCACAGCAGCCGATTCCGGCTACAGCAGTATATAAAAAGAATGCACCGAAAAGGCCTATTAAAACGTCGCGCGACTGGATAGAGAGCACAGTTATCCAAATGCTCATCGCCAGGCGGAGGATACGGGCGAAATGCCAGTTGCTGAATATTCGTTGCCTGATCTTATTCATCACTCGTGTTTTCTTAAATTAAGCCAGCTACCGGCGTTATAAACTTTCCCAAAGCCCTTGGATCTGAGGATAGCGGCTGCCGAACGGCTTCGTATGCCTGATGCACAGCACGTTATCACGGGCCGGTCTTTTTTTAGCTTGCCCAGGCGGCTTTCCAGTGTGCTCAGCGGTATATTAACCGATCCCTTTATATGTCCCGACGCGTATTCGGCCGGCGTACGCACGTCAATAATTTGTGCGCCTTCGGCAATAAGCTTCCCTAAGTCCGTCTTAGGGCTCGTCCCAAATAGTTTTTTTATCGCTTCGAACATTTTTTATTGCTTGTTTAAAATAAATAGTGCTTTTAAATTCAGCCACGAACCGGCGTCGTGACAGTTGATGCCATGCTGACGCAGCAAATTCAGGGCCTTGTTGCTCCTGATGCCGGAAGCGCAGCAAACGATGACTTCTTTCGCGTTTTCCAATTCATTCAACCTTTGCAGCAATTCACCAAGCGGTATATTTATGCTTTGTTCAAAATGCTCCTGCTCGTATTCACCGGGCGTCCGTACATCTACTATGGTGATGCCCATTTCCGATAGTTTCGAAATATTATACATCTCTTTTCCTTTTATTGTACAAAGGTGCGGGTGCCTGGAATCCTGCTTGGGAACATTTGTTGGATAAAGAGCTTTTATCCAAATAAAAACGCCCGGATGACAAACATCCGGGCGTTGATCTCAGCATTAGCTTTCGTTAGTCTTTTTTTTACAAGTATTAATGCCGAAGGGGTAATAAAGCGGGCAAAAGCCCATAAAGCTCGTGAGGATAAAAACGACCGCGAATACCAGCAAAACTATAGCAGCAGTACCGCTCAGTTGCTTTGTGAGATACAATACAATGATAATAGCGGCTGCCAGGAAACGCATGATCCTGTCGGTTGCGCCCATGTTCTTTTTCATGGCCTTATCTTATTTTGATAAGGTAAAGGTACAGGCGCTGTAGCTTATCTATGGGAACATATGTTCCATTACCGGTTCAACAGTTCGATAACATTCCGGCCCAGGCGCACCATATTCTTTTCCTCCATGGTCCTAAGCAGCCGGCTAATGGCTTCACGATGCGTATGCAGTTCATCGGCTATCTGCTGGTGGGTGATCTGAATGGTTCGTGAACCGGCGGCCCTGGCTCGCTGGTTAAGGTAATGCAATACCTGTTTATCCATATTGCTGAAAGCGATCAGGTCGATCACATCCAGCAATTCAGCAAAACGGCTGCCATAGGTGTTGTTTACAAAAGCTCTCCACTCGGGATATTTGAACCAGTCTTCCACCATATTTACCGGTATTTGTAATACTTCGGTATCATCTTCGGCAATGGCTTTCACCATGCTTTCCCTGTTCGACTGGCAGCAATTGATCGCCATGGCGCAGCTCTGACCCGGATACAAATGGTACAAAAAAATCTCCCGTCCGTCTTCGTTCTGGCGAACGATCCTTAAGACGCCTTTCTGAACGATCGGTACAAAAAATATTTTGTCGCCCGGACTGATAAGAACATCATCCTGGCGGATGGCTTTTGTCCGCGCATGCTTGCTGATCTCCTCCCGCAATTTGGGGTCGGTAAACAAAGTCATATTCATTACGGCTAATTTAGCAATAATGCTTTTACCCCGGTAAAACATGATGTGAGCTATCCAAAATCTCGTTATTGATGTCGCGATAAAAATGATTCGAATGGGTAAGGGCCCTATATTACGGATGATTT
>JAFDZK010000124.1 GCA_018267005.1 Bacteroidota bacterium | reverse complement strand
ACCATTCACTATCTTATTGAATATCTCCGTACGCCTCCAGTATACGTTTAACCAATTTGTGGCGCACCACGTCTTCGCCGGTCAGGTATATGATCTCGATGCCTCTAATTTCCGTTAAAATTCGCAACGCCGTGTGCAGACCGGACTGCTGCTTCTTAGGCAAGTCGATCTGCGTTACGTCGCCGGTTACGATAAACTTGGCCGATGGACCCATACGCGTCAGGAACATCTTCAACTGCATATCGGTAGCATTCTGGGCCTCATCCAATATTACGAAGCAGTTGTCCAGCGTACGTCCGCGCATAAAAGCCAGCGGGGCGATCTCTATCGTGCGGTTCTCCAAATAAACCTTTAGTTTTTCCGCCGGTATCATATCGTCCAGCGCGTCGTAAAGCGGCCGCAGGTATGGGTCGATCTTTTCCTTCAGGTCGCCGGGCAGAAAGCCGAGGTTCTCACCAGCTTCAACAGCCGGCCGCGTCAGGATAATGCGTTTTATCTCCTTATTCTTCAACGCGCGAACTGCCAGCGCTACAGCAGTGTACGTTTTACCGGTACCCGCCGGGCCGATAGCGAAAAGTATATCGTTTTTATTGATCCCTTCCACCATCCGGCGCTGGTTGGGGGTACGAGCTTTGACCAGGATACCATTGGGACCGAATACTAAGACTTCGCCGGTTGTCGATTTATCCCCGTTATTTTCAGCCACCGAACCTGATGGTGCGCGCGAGCCTAAAATCCTTTCCAGGTCCGTGATATTCAGGTTCTCAAATTTCTCGACATGGTTAAGCAAATGGCTGAACTTTTCATCAAATACGGCGAGCTCATGGTCATCGCCCAAAACTTTCAGCTCGTTGCCGCGCGCAACTAATTTTAGCTTGGGGTATTGCTTTTTAATGATCTCAAAGTGGTCGTTATTGGGCCCCCACAGAACAGCCGGGTTCACATTATCGATAGAAATTTTTAGTTCGTTCAAGCAGTAACAGATTTTTTAGTTGCAGATTTTTTATGAATTAAAAATTGAATATTTGTAGCTTCTAACTCTTGCACAAGATTAGCAATAAATATTTGAATAATTAATGGCAATTATAACTTTAACTACTGATTTGGGCGACAAGGATATCTACCAGGCGGCCCTTAAAGGAAGTATTTTAAAATCGTTGCCAACAGCCAATATTGCGGATATTACGCACAACGTTGCTCCTTTTAACGTTCAGCAAGCGGCTTTTATCCTAAAGAACAGCTTTCATTATTTCCCCGAGAATACGGTGCACCTGATCGGTATCGATACCGTTTTTAATAAGGACACCAAGTACCTCGCTGTTCATTACAAAAATCATTTTTTTGTAGGCTCGGACAATGGCATTTTTTCGCTGATGTTCGATTCTGAGCCCGACGAAATGGTCGAGATCAACATCATGCAGGACCTTAAATTCCTGCATTTCCCTTTGGCGGATATTTTCGTAAAAGCTGCCTGTCATTTAGCCAGTGGTGGCAAGCTGAAAGACATCGGGTTGCCTGTCTCGGGTACCGAAAAGAAAATGAACCTGCAGCCGGTGATCGAGAAAAACCTGATCAAAGGGGCGGTGATCTATATCGATTCGTTCCAGAATGTGATCACCAATATTACCAAAGAATTTTTCAACCAGGTACAGCAGGGACGGCATTTTACGCTTTCGTTTAAGCGCAATGAAACAATTAACCAGCTTAGCTGGTATTATAACGAAGTTCCCGAAGGAGAAAAGCTTTGCCTTTTCGGCATCAGCGACCACCTGGAGATAGCCATCAACAAAGGCAATGCCAGCGGCCTGCTGGGCTTAAGCCTGGGCGACACCGTTATTATCGATTTTGAATAATATCTGCCGATCATTTTATGAAAAAGCTGTTCTTGCTACTTTTTTTATGTTTTTGCTATACCTATAATTTTTCTCAACAAAGGTCCAATCCCGATTCCCTCGCCTATGAGCTTCAGCGCCAGAAAATAAATAACATGCTGAATGCGCGTGCCCTGAAATTCGGTCAGTATGAACAAAGCCTGAAAAAACATACCGGTATTTTCGGCCTGCAAACCAAAAAGGATATCCGGCGGTCCAACGACATTTTAATGGAAATCAATAGAACTGACGATGACATTTTTCAGCAAACTAAAATACTGCTCAACTTTCGTATGAGCCAGCAGCAGGCCGCCCAGGCAAAGTCGGCAGAGGCCGAAAATTATAGCCTGGGTTACATGAACACCATTAACCGCCTGCGCGACCAGGTAGACCGGCTGAAAAAGGATGCGGAAACAACGAAAAAACAACACGAGAGCGCTGAGCGCATTCATGTACTGATCTTTGTTCTCATGCTCGCGTCAATTTTGATGCTGCTTTTCCGCAAACGCCGTGTTGTATCTTAACTTTGCCGCGCTTATTTTCAATTCATGGCAAGAGGCAGAAATAGCCTGAACAGCGGCGGCAAGCAAAAGGACGAATTACCAAAGTCAAAACTCAACCGGCAAACCTTAAAGAACATTTCAAGGCTGCTGACCTATCTGAGGGCCTACCGCGGTAAATTCATCTTCGCCATGCTTTTCCTTTTTATATCGAGTTTGGTAGGTTTGGCATTTCCCACGTTCATTGGAGCCTTGATCGACGCGGCGCAAGGCAGACCAACCAAAAGCTTCCTTCCGTCAACCATACAAGGCATCGGCCTGCTGGCGCTGATCGTATTGTTCGCGCAGGGCTTTGTTTCCTTTTTCAGGATATTGTGGTTCGTGCAGGTAGCCGAGCGTTCGCTGGCCGACATCCGGCGCGATACCTATTTCAAACTCATTACCCTGCCGATGAACTTTTTCTCCAATCGCCGTGTGGGCGAATTGAACAGCCGTATTTCGGCCGACCTGTCACAGATACAGGATACGCTGACCACTACCCTCGCCGAAATGATCAGGCAACTGGTATTGCTGGTTGGCGGTATCGCCTTCCTGGCGATCATCTCCATCAAACTGACGCTTTCATTACTTGCGGTACTGCCCCTTCTTATCGTCATCGCTATATTTTTTGGTCGTTTCATAAGAAAAATATCACGCAAAGCACAGGATAAGCTCGCCGAATCCAATACGATCGTTGAAGAAACCTTGCAGGGCATTGCCAACGTAAAGGCATTTGTCAACGAATCGTTTGAGGCAAGCCGTTACAGTACCAACATCCGCGAGGTTGCGAGTATCGCCATTCGGGGTGCGAAATACAGGGGCTTATTTGCGTCGTTCATTGTGTTTGGCATGTTTGGGGCTATAGTAGCGGTTGTGGCTTACGGTTGTTTGCTGGTGAGTCACCATGAACTGACCGTAGGCGAACTATTCAAATTCGCTTTGTATGCGGCATTCGTTGGCAGCGCGATGGGCAGTTTCCCCGAAATGTATGCCAATGTGCAGCGTGCCGTCGGCGCAAGCGAACGTGTATTGGAAATTTTGGCCGAACAAGGCGAAAACGTTTCGATCATTGAGCATGAAAACAACATCAAACAAAAAATTGAAGGCCACCTTGCCTTCGAAAATGTGAGCTTCCACTACCCTTCCCGTCCTGAGATAGAAGTTTTACAGGACGTTTCCTTCGAGGCCAAAACCGGGCAGCGGGTAGCCATTGTGGGGCCGAGCGGCTCGGGTAAGTCGACCACGGCTTCACTTATTTTACATTTTTATCATCCGCAGGGCGGGACCATATGGTTCGATGGTAAACCTGCCGATAAATATAGTTTGACCGATATTCGAAACCAGGTTGCCATTGTACCACAAGATGTATTACTTTTTGGCGGATCGATCAAAGAAAATATAGCCTATGGCAAACTAAAAGCAACTGAGGGCGAGATTATCGAGGCGGCCAAACGTGCCAATGCGCACCAGTTCATTATGTCGTTTCCCGAGGGATACGATACCATCGTGGGCGAACGCGGCGTTAAGCTTTCAGGCGGACAGCGGCAGCGGATTGCGATCGCTCGGGCACTTTTAAAAAATCCATCCATACTCATTCTGGATGAGGCGACCTCGTCTCTTGACTCCGAGTCAGAAAGATTGGTACAGGAAGCGCTGGAAGAGTTGATGAAGAACCGGACATCTATTATTATTGCACATCGCTTGTCTACCATCCGCGAAGCTGATAATATTATTGTACTGGAGAAAGGCAAAGTAATAGAAAGCGGCAGCCACGACGAACTGCTGGGTAATGAAAAAGGATTGTACCGCTATTTGAGCCAGTTGCAGTTTGAAGTGTGAGAAAGAGTTGTACGTTTGAGGTTATACGTTTTACGTATTTTAAACATAGTTAGAACCTAATATTCGTTTACAGAAAGAACCAAAACCTACAACGTAAAACGTATTACGTATAACGTAAAGAATGAAATTGACAATCCACGGCGCGGCGCGCCAGGTAACCGGCAGCATGCATCTGCTTGAGGCTAATGATTATAAAATACTGATCGATTGCGGTCTTGATTATGAAAAGGACCGCAGCATACAGTCTAATGAAAATTTCCCCTTTGATCCGGCTGAGATCGATGTTGTGGTATTAACCCACGCGCATATCGATCACTCCGGCAACCTGCCCACATTGGTGCGAATGGGTTTTGAGGGACAAATATTATGCACGCCTGCCACGGCTGACCTGACCGAGCTTTTGCTGCTCGATTCGGTAAGTATATTTCTGAACAAAACGCAAAAGAAGAACAAGCATAACCGTAAACGCGGCAGTTTCACCCAACAGCCTTTGTACCTCCAAAAGCACGTAATGGATACGATGGACAGGTTTGTGACCATTGGGTTCAATAAGCCGTTCCGTTTAAACGGCGATGTCGAGCTGACTTTTATACCTGTAGGCCATTTGCTGGGAGCAGCAGCAGCGGTTTTCAAAATAAACGACCAGGACCAGGAAAAGACCATCGCTTTCACGGGAGATATCGGTCGTAAAAATTACCCGGTGCTGAACGATCCGGAGCCATTGCCGCAAGTGGACTATTTAGTTTGCGAATCGACTTATGGTGGACGGTACCATACCAAAGACAAGACTGTTGAACAGGCTTTGGTTGAAACAATAGAAAAGGCCTGCATTAAAGAACAGGGGCGATTGATCATCCCGGCGTTTAGTATAGGAAGGACGCAATCCCTGGTTTATTCCCTGAATAAGATTTTCAGCGAAGGCTTGCTGCCGCCGGTTAAGGTTTTTGTCGACAGCCCGATGGCTGTGGCAGCCACCGAAGCTTTTCGCAAACATCATAGCTTGGTAAATGAAGATGCCCGCGAGTTTTATCAAACCAAGGGCGACGAGTTTGAATTTGATAACCTGGTTTATATTGAAAACCTGAAGGAAAGCCGGCAGGTATCCAACTATTTCGAGCCTTGCATCATCATTTCCTCCGCAGGTATGCTGGAGGGCGGCCGCATACAGGATCATTTGTACGATAATATCCAGAACTACTATTGTACCATCCTGTTCATCGGTTATTGCGCTAAGGGTACTTTAGGGCATCGTTTATTGCGGGGCGATCCGGTTGTTTACATCAAAGATCGTGAGCTCTCCGTTTATGCCACCATCAAACAAACCGACGTTTTAAGCGCGCACGGCGATCACGACGATCTGATGGCTATCGCCCGGCAACAGAATAAAAACAAGCTGAAACAAATTTTCCTGGTGCATGGCGAGGACGTTAGCATGCAGGCATTAGCGGATCATTTGGAAGAAGAAGGTTATATGGTGACGATTCCGGAAAAAGAAGTGACCTATACGCTTTAACAGTTACTATTTTTAGTAACTTAGGGTAGCCCTTAAAACCTTATCCTATGGTAACAGAAGAGGAGCTCCAGGAAAAATATGCTCAGTTCGATACAGAATCCTTGCTCGAAATAGCTACAAATAAATATAGCTTTATAGAATTGGCCAATTCTGTGGCTTTAAAAGAGCTTAGGAAAAGGAAGATTCCAGAACAGGAAATTAGAAACTACAAACCTGTTATGGTAAAGAATATAGATCCTTTAACCCGGCAGAATTGTCTCATTGATTTAAATATCTTTTACAAAATCTTTTTCTATTTTATTTTTATTCCAAGGCTTAGAGCTTACTTTACTTATAATTATGCACCAAACGGCTATCTGCTAAAACTCAATCAATCATACTACTATTCTGTCATCGGATTTTCTTTTTTGCTTCTATCAACGTTGATAATTGCATATTCGAAAATCAATTTCTTCATATTGTGGTGTCCGGGTTTTATTCCTGGATATCTTTTCGATATAGGCTTTAATAAAAGCAGGCAAATAAAAAATTTGCAAGAAGCCTTAGATAAAAATGAATTACCTTTTGGGCATAAAGTATAAACAAAAAACCCAGCCAAATTGACTGGGTTTAAATCGTCCTAAAGAGAGGATTCGAATCTCTTATTATTTCTTGAAGTGCCCTATTATCAAACTCGCCAGCTCAACCCCTATCCTTTCCTGCGCTTCGTTGGTAGCAGCGCCGATATGCGGGGTTAATGATATCTTGGGATGTTTTAATATTTCTTCGCGAGGCGTAGGCTCATTATCGAATACGTCCAGCGCAGCGAAGGAAACCTGGCCGCTGTTTAGTGCGTCAACTAAAGCCAGTTCGTCGATCAAGCCGCCGCGGGAAATATTAACCAAGCCAACGCCTTTTTTAGTGCGGGCCAGTTCTTCCTTACCCAGCAGGGCTTTGTCGATAAACGGCGTATGAAGCGTAATAAAATCAGATTTAGTGATGACTTCCTCGAGGCTAACGGGCGTAACCGACGCTTTTACATGGATTCCGCCGCCTAAAACCAATTCCAGCTCAGGGTTGAACGGGTACAAGTCATAAGCGATCACATCCATACCTACACCTATCGCTATTTTGGCTACTTCGCGACCTATGCGGCCGAAGCCCACAATACCCAGCGTTTTACCGCGTAGTTCAACGCCCTTTGCATAAGCTTTTTTCAGTTCGTTGAATTTGGTGTTTCCCTCAACCGGCATTCTACGGTTGCTGTCGGGCAGGAATCGCACACAGCCAAATAAGCTGGCGAAAACGAGCTCGGCAACGGATAAAGAGGACGAAGCCGGTGTATTGTAAACGCCGATTCCTTTTTCTTTGGCATATTCCACGTCGATGTTATCCACACCTACGCCGCCGCGACCGATCAGTTTCAGGTTGGGACAGGCATCGATCAGCGCTTTGCGCACTTTCGTGGCGCTGCGTACGGTTATGGCGTCGTATTCCTGCAATTTTACCGGCAGCTCGTCCTGCGGTATGTTATTCGTATCTACAAAAAAACCGGCATCTTCGAGCATTTTCTTCCCTATCGGGTCGATACCGTCGTTGGCTAATATTTTGATCATGGTTGTTTAGTGAATGGTGAATAGTGAATGGTCAATAGCCAGGCGACGTGTATTCACCATTGACTATTCACCATTGACCGACTTATTTATTTTTCTCCTGGAATTCCTGCATGGCGTCGATCAGCACATGTACACTGGTGATCGGCAAAGCATTGTAAATAGACGCCCTGAAGCCGCCTACGCTTCTGTGGCCCTTCACACCTACTATACCTTTTTCTTCGCAAAGCTTCAGGAACGGTTTTTCGTGTTCAGGGTTCTCCATCACAAAGCATACGTTCATGCGCGAGCGGTCCTCAGGAACGCAAACGCCTTTGAATAGCGGGTTGCGGTCGATCTCCGCATATAGCGCATTGGCTTTGGCAATGTTTTCCTGCTCTATTCCTGCTACCCCGCCCTTTGCTTTCAGCCAGCGCAACGTAAGCATAGACACATAGATAGCAAAGCATGGAGGCGTGTTGTACATCGAACCGCCCTCTATTTGGGTCTGGTAATTAAACATCGACGGAATATTACGGCCCGTTTTGCCGAGGATATCGTTTTTTACGATTACTAAAGTAACGCCTGCGGGGCCCATGTTTTTCTGCGCTCCCGCATAGATCAGGCCAAAATCGGCCACGTTAACCGGGCGGCTGAAAATATCCGACGACATGTCGCAAACCACCGGAACGGGCGATTTGAAAAACTCGTGCATCTCGGTACCGTAAATGGTATTGTTGGAAGTAATGTGGATATAAGCCACATCCTTTGGGATGTCAAATTTTTTCGGGATGTAAGTAAAGTTACTCTCCTTTGAGGTGGCTACAACTTCCACTCCGCCAAAATAAGCAGCCTCCTTTATCGCTTTTTTGGCCCAAACACCGCTTTCTACGTAGGCAGCTTTGCCTCCCTCGGGCAGCAGGTTATAGGGCGCCATGGCGAATTGCGTGCTGGCGCCGCCCTGCAGGAATAAAACCGAGTAACCCTCGGGAACATTCAGCAGTTCTTTTACCAGTTTTACGGCCTCATCCAATACCGCTTCGAAGTCAGCCGATCGGTGGGATATTTCGAGGATGGATAAACCTGTTCCGTTGAAATTTAATACGCCTTCAGCTGCTTGCTTCAGTACCTCGTGGGGTAAAATGCCTGGTCCGGCACCAAAATTATGTTTCATAATATTAAGGATTGATTAAAATAGTCAATTGACAACTTTATACTTGGTCGCGTCAAAGTTAGCGAAATTGTTAACGTTTAATAAGATTATTTGCAATTTTTTTATCAAGACAAGTGATTTAATTCGCATCACTTAACCGATAAATATCAAAAGCTAAATTTAAGGATGAAATTAGGGAGGTATTTTTAGAATAACCCTGCTCTACGCCGGATTTTTTAAATTTTTAATAACGGATGACGGTTCAGCCGCCGAAAATACCGAGTTACCGGCTACCAAAACATTAGCGCCCGCGCTTACCAGGTCTTTAACATTATGCTCTCCGACGCCGCCGTCGACCTCGATGTAAAGGTCTTCCTTTCTTCCGGAAGTAAGTCTTTTCAGGTCGGCGAATTTTTTATAGGTATTGCCGATAAATTTCTGCCCGCCAAAACCCGGATTAACCGACATGATGAGCACCAGGTCCAGATCGAGGATAATATCCTCCAGCAAAGCCACCGGCGTATGCGGGTTAAGCGCCACCCCTGCCCTGCAGCCCAGCTCTTTGATCGACTGCACGGTACGATGCAAATGCGTACAGGCTTCGTAATGAACCGTGATGCCGTTAGCGCCCCTGTCATGAAACTCTTTGATATACCGGTCGGGATCGACGATCATCAGGTGCACATCGAGCGGCTTCGCAGCGTGCTTTTTCACCGCTTCCATCACCGGGAAACCGAAGGAGATGTTCGGCACGAACATGCCATCCATTACGTCCACGTGTATCCAGTCGGCTTCGCTTTGATTGATCAGCTCGATATCGTGCTGCAGGTTGCCAAAATCGGCCGCTAAAATGGACGGGGACACCAGGTGGTTCATGGGGGACTAATATAGTGTTTTTGTTAGTGAGTGGTGAATGGTCAATGGTGAATAACCAATATAAATGGAGACTCCAAGCCTGTAATCTTTTAATCATATAAATCATAGTTCAGAAAATTAACAGAAAAGCATTCTATTTTTACGTTTCAAATCAAATAACATGGATCTGCAATTGAAAAACAAAAAAGCACTGGTTACGGGTTCTACCGCCGGTATCGGCTTTGCCATAGCCAAAGGCCTGGCGAAAGAAGGCGCTGAAGTATATGTAAACGGGCGCACCACCGAACGTGTAGAATCTGCTATTAAGCAAATAAAAGAAGAAACAGGCAACCAGAATATACATGGCCTTACAGCTGATTTCGCTGACGTCAAACAGGTTGATGAACTGATCGCTAAATTGCCCGAAGTCGATATCCTGGTGAACAACGTCGGCATATTCGAACCCAAAGCATTCAGGGACATTACCGATGCGGATTGGTTCAAGTTTTTTGAGGTGAATGTACTGAGCGGCGTACGGTTATCCCGTCGTTATTTTGATAAAATGATCGAAAAGAACTGGGGCCGGATCATATTTATTTCCAGCGAATCGGCGGTTCATATACCTGCCGAGATGATCCAGTATGGCACCACCAAAACCGCCCAACTGGCTGTATCGCGCGGCCTGGCTGAACTCACCAAAGGAACCAATGTTACGGTGAACACGGTTTTAGCCGGACCAACCCTTTCCGAAGGCGCCGGTGAATTTGTTAAGAACATTGCCAAAGACCAGGGAAAGGAAGTATCTGTAGTAGAGAAAGAGTTTTTTGAGCACATGCGCCCTACATCGCTCCTGCAGCGTTTTACCAGCACCGATGAGGTGGCGAATATGGTCGTTTATTTATCCAGCCCGCTTTCATCTGCTACCAATGGCGCAGCTTTGCGTGCTGACGGCGGGGTGGTAAAGGGAATATTATAAGAAGTGTAAAGACACAAAATTTTGCGGCTCTAACAAAAAAAAGCCTCCGAATTTCTTCAGAGGCTATATTTTACGTACAATAGAGACACAATATTTTGTGTCTCTACCTAACCACAGATCACCGATTACTGTTTCTCCTGACCTTCCGGCCTTTGTGGCTTAGGCAGTAACGCTTTACGCGAAAGTTTCAATTTGCCTTGCTTATCGACATCCAGCAGTTTTACGCGAACCTCGTCGCCTACCTTAAAGATACCGTCCATCGACTCAAATCGTTTGTGGTCGATTTCCGAAATGTGCAACAGACCGTCTTTGCCCGGTAATATCTCCACAAATGCACCAAACGGCATAATGGATTTTACCTTACCTTCATAGATCGTGCCCACTTCAGGTTTGGCGGCAATGGCTTTGATACGGCCTACGGCAGCATCGATTGAAGCTTTGTTGGCGGCGAATACTTCAACCACGCCCATGTTATCGACTTCCTCGATAGAAATGGTTGCACCGGTTTCGCGCTGCATTTCCTGGATGATCTTGCCACCCGGACCGATAACCGCACCAATAAATTCCTTGTCGATCTTGAAGCTGACGATACGCGGAGCGTGAGGTTTGTAATCTTCACGCGGTTCGCTCATGGTTTTCTTTATCTCGTTCAGGATATGCAAACGACCGGCTTTGGCCTGATCTAAAGCTTTTGTTAATACTTCGTATGACAATCCATTGATCTTCAAGTCCATCTGGCAAGCTACAATACCGTTTTCAGTACCGGTTACCTTAAAGTCCATGTCGCCCAGGTGGTCTTCGTCACCTAAAATGTCTGACAGTATCGCGTACTTGGTACCCATCTCGTTGGTGATCAAACCCATGGCGATACCTGATACGGGGGCCTTGATCTTTACGCCTGCATCCATCAGCGCTAATGTGCCCGCGCAAACGGTAGCCATCGATGACGAACCGTTCGATTCCAGGATATCGGAAACTACGCGGATAGTATACGGATTCTCGTCGCTTGAAGGCAACACCTGTTTCAGGGAACGCATGGCCAGGTTCCCGTGACCGATCTCGCGGCGACCTGCACCCCTGTTCGGGCGAACCTCGCCGGTTGAGAAGCCGGGGAAGTTATAATGCAGGATAAATTTTTCGTAACCATTGATAAAGGCGCCGTCGATCATCTGCTCGTCGTCTTTGCTGCCTAAAGTAACCGTAGTAAGCGACTGCGTTTCGCCACGCGTAAATATAGCAGAACCGTGCGCTGCAGGCAGGTAGTTCACCTCGCTCCATATCGGGCGTATCTGGGTGGTACTGCGCCCGTCCAAACGCTTGCCTTCATCCAATACCAGGTTGCGCACAGCATCATACTGTACATCGTGAAAATATTTTTTGGCAAGAGCGACGGTTGTATCTTCAACCACTTCGCCTAAGGAAGCAACAAACTCGTCGAGTACTTCTTTGAACTTCTGGGAACGCACGTCCTTCGAAGATGCAGAGCCCGCAATGGCGTATACTTTTTCGTAAGTATCCTTATAAACCTGTTTTTTTAGCTCCTCATCATGGGTTTCGTGGCTGTAAACGCGTTTTTCGGTTTTGCCAACGGCCTGGGTAAGCTCGCGCTGAATCAGGCATTGTATTTTAATGGCTTCGTGTGCGAACTTTAACGCCTCGACCATTTCTTCTTCCTGTATTTCTTTGGCTTCACCTTCAACCATGTTAATGTCGTACTCGGAACCTGCCACGATAAATTCAAGGGTTGAATTTTCCAGTTCGGCGACGGTCGGGTTGATCACCAGCTTGCCGTCGATCTTGGCAACGCGAACTTCCGATATCGGTCCGTTGAAAGGGATATCCGACACCGCCAGAGCCGATGAAGCGGCCAGACCGGCCAAACAATCGGGCATGATGTTCTTGTCGGCCGAGATCAGCGAGATCATCACCTGCGTGTCGGCGTGGTAATCGTCGGGGAACAAAGGGCGCAAAGCGCGGTCGACCAAACGCGAGATCAGAACCTCGTAGTCGGACAGACGAGCCTCGCGGCGTAAGAAACCACCCGGAATACGGCCCGTAGAGGCGTATTTCTCCTGGTAGTCGACAGACAGGGGTAAAAAATCAACTCCTTCTTTAGCTTCCTTCGAAGAAACAACAGTAGCGAGCAACATCGTGTCGCCCATTTTAACAACTACAGACCCATCGGCCTGCTT
>JAFDZK010000123.1 GCA_018267005.1 Bacteroidota bacterium | reverse complement strand
AGGACGGTGATACACCGCCTAAACTTTTGGAACTGGACTTCCATCATCCAGGAGGCAAAATCGATGGGTATTCGACAGATCAGCTTTTTGCCCGCCGATGTAAGCAGTCATGCTTTTAATCGCCAGATGGCCTGGGATCAGCCGAGACAGCACGAAATACTCTTATCTGAAGCGGAATTACCAGAACTACAAACCGTTATCAAAAAGATACTACGCGAGCATCAGGACGATTTTGACAGTCATTTTATCGCCGAATCACCACAAAAAATTCAACAGATTTACAATTACTATGCTGCTTTTTACGGGCTCAATCCGTTTCCCTTTAAAAAGTGCAATGCACCCTGGGTATCAACCGTCATTGAGGCTGATGGCAGTGTGCGGCCCTGTTTTTTTCATGATGCAGTCGGCAACATACACCACGACTCGCTTGCCGAAATTTTGAACGGCGATAACGCCATGAATTTCAGGAAAACACTGGATATGAGCGACAATGACACTTGCATAAAATGTGTTTGTTCGCTTAATTTGCCTCCGCGGATGAACCCCGCGACTCATGTATAAAGCTATGGCTTCCGGCGGAACCGATGAGGGCACCGCTATGCGGCATGCCCTGCAGCTCATCGTCCTGATCGTGCTGCTGCAGCTATTCGTCACCCTGCTTACGGATGGTTTTGCCCTGTCGTTTGATGAATCTATGTGGCACTACATCGGCCGGAATTGGTTCAGGCATGGCCTTGTGCCGTATTCTGGTGGAATCGATAACAAATCACCGCTGATTTTTGCCGTTTTTGGTTTATCGGATAGTCTTTTTGGGGTCAATTACTTTTTCCCAAGGATACTGGGTGCGGCGGTCGAAAGTATCGGGATATATTATCTCTATAAAATTGCACGCATTGTTGCCGGTGAGCGTACGGGTATACTGGCCGTATCATTTTACGGTTTGTCGCTGCTCTGGCACACCACTGGAGGCAAATATGTTTCGTACACCGAAACGTACGAGGTAACGCTCATTATCGTAGCCTTTTACTACGCTTTAAATGCAACAGACCGTAAAGAGATGTTCATTGGTGGTTTGACGGCGGGGATAGGTTTCTGGTTCCGCATCACTGCTGCATTTGGGATCGTGGCTATATTTATTGCACTATTGCTTAAGCACAGGAGAAAGATCATTCCATTTTGCGCTGGCGTATTGTCGGGCATTTTAATCATTGCCCTGATTTGTTTACTTGCCGGCATCAGCTTTCGCGATCTGCTTACCTATACCATAATAGATAATTTTGGCCCGGGCAGCGCAACGGACCATAACCTCGCCTGGAGGATTCATAACCTTTCTGCTAAATTTCTTTACTCCGGGATGGTACTGTTTTATCTGCCGGTGCTGCTTTATATCGCTCAGAAAAAGAAGATTGATACCTTAGTTTTGTGGCTGATGTTTGCATTTATCGGGATCAATGCTGTTGGGATTTATGATAACGTTCATTTGAAGGAAGTTTTGCCGGCGCTTTCGGTGACAAGCGCTTGTGCTATCACACGTTTTGCTGCTACTTATAAAATTTTTTTCAAAGCGATCATTGTCATCGTGTGGATAGCGTTCCTGCCTTCATTGGGCGAGGCTACGGCTAATTTAAAGCGATTGATCGGCGTACAAAAGGATAATCCGGTTATTTATTGCCGCGAACCTTACCCGATTCCTGGCGAAGGCGACCGCAAAAAGCTCGGTCAATGGATCAAAGCCAATTCAACCCGACAGCAGAAGGTATACGTGGCCGGTTACGGCGCCCAGGTGCAAGCTTATTCTGAACGGATATCGCCGACAGTTTACTTCAACGTAACACAAACGGCCTTAGCCAAACAACGGTTTTTCAAGGATATGCAAGCCAACAAACCTGATATGATCCTGGTTCCCTTATTTCCGGAGTACAAGCAGAACGTAGATGGCGATATATGCCGTTTTGTGGATAGCCTGGTTGCGAAACAATACACATCGCAGGGATGTCAATTCAATTATGCGGTTTACAGACGTAAGTAAATCTTCATTATGGCAACCCCTTTAATACTTCCGGCGTAATTGTGATAGTGAAGCTGCTTAACAATATCCTTTTTGCACATTCTTATTTTTTGCGGTTCGATCCCAAACAATGGGCGCTGGGACAGCCTTACCCGCCTTTAGGTACATTGCATGCAGCTTCGCTGATGCGTGAAAATGGGTTCGAAGTGTCTTTGTTCGATACCATGTTTGCCAAAAGCTCCGACGAAGTGACGCCTCAACTTGAAAAACTCCACCCCGACTTCTTCGCGGTGTACGATGATGGCTTCAACTACCTTACCAAAATGTGTCTCACCAATATGCGCGAGGCCGCTTTTGAAATGTGCAGGCTGGCGAAGGCTAAGGGATGTAAGGTGATCGTTTGCAGTTCGGACGCAGCCGACCGGTACGAGAAATATGTCGATGCCGGCGCTGATTTTGTCATCATCGGCGAGGGCGAGATGACCTTGCTGGAATTAGTGCAGGCAATTCAAAATAGCGTAACTGATTATTCAGCGATCTGCGGCCTGGCTTTTATGGAGGATGGCCGTATTGTACGAACTCCGGCCAGACCTGTTTTAAAAGGCTTGGATTCGCTTCCGTTGCCGGCCTGGGACCTGGTCGACCTAGCGCCTTATCGTCAAAGCTGGCTCAAACATGCAGGCTATTTCTCGCTGAATATGGGCACTACGCGCGGTTGCCCGTTCAAATGCAACTGGTGCGCCAAGCCGATCTATGGCAATCGCTATAACTCGCGCAGTCCGGAAAATGTAGTAGCAGAGATCAAAATGCTGAAAGAGCGGTTCCAAATGGACCACATTTGGTTCTGTGATGATATTTTCGGGCTCAAGCCCGGCTGGGTAACGGAATTTGCGCGGCTGATGAAACAGGAAGATATTAAGGTCAGGTTTAAGATACAATCTCGCGCTGACCTGCTGCAGGACGACGGCCTGGTCGAAGCATTGGCCCGTTCGGGTTGCGAAAATGCCTGGATCGGCGCCGAAAGCGGCTCGCAAAAGATACTGGACGCTATGGATAAGGGTATTACCGTGGACCAGATTTATACGTCGACCCGGTTGATGAAAAAGCATGGCATAAAACCGTCGTTTTTCATCCAGTTCGGTTATCCCGGCGAAGTGAAGGACGATATTGAGCAAACCATTAAAATGATCAATGAGTTGCTCCCATACGAGATAGGGATATCGGTTTCGTATCCATTGCCTGGCACCGTGTTTTATGAAAGAGTAAAGGCCGATCTGAAAACGAAAACCAATTGGACCGACTCGGACGAGATGGCGCTGATGTTCAGGAACACTTTTCCGCCATCGTACTACAAGCAATTGCACCGTTATGTACACCAGAATTATCACCGGCACCTGGCAAAGAACAGCATGGCGACATGGCTAAAAAAGCCATTTCAAACTGATCTTCGACAGGTACGAAAGGCATTGTCTGTTTTTTACCATGCCCCGGCCACCCTGCTTGAAAAAATGAAGCTTCAAAAATTGGAAAAGGCACTCTGATGGAAGCTGTTTACCCGCATATGAACGAGCAGCACGCCGCCAAAGCTTTCACCGGCCAGTCGGATATATTTGATGAGCTATATAGTACGGACACCATCGTCGCTTATAAGCGCGAACGGGTAAGAAACCATGTGCTGCGATATCTTTCACCAGGCGGTTCCATCCTTGAATTGAATTGCGGAACAGGCGAGGATGCTTTGTTTTTCGCCCGGCAAGGTCATCATGTTCATGCGACGGATATATCGGCAGGTATGTTAAGCCAATTACAGCAGAAGTTGACGAAGTATGAAGTTGACGGCAAGATCAGCTTTGAGCAATGTTCCTACACCAACCTGCCGAAATTGGAAGATCAGGGCCCTTTTGATCTCATCTTTTCCAATTTTGCCGGCTTGAACTGTACCGGTGAATTGGATAAGGTGCTGGCATCTCTTCCAGTTCTATTAAAGCCTGGAGGCAAGGTCACCCTGGTCATCTTGCCGAAGTTTTGTTTATGGGAAACGCTGCTGCTTTTCAAAGGTAAATTCCGTGCTGCGTTCAGGCGTTTCTTTAGTAAAAACGGCCGCAAGGCAAGGGTTGAAAGCACCTTTTTCAAATGCTGGTATTATAATCCTTCCTACATCACGAAAAGATTGGAGAAATCTTTTGAAGTTTTGGGTATCGAAGGCCTTTGTACTATCGTTCCCCCGTCCTATATCGAAGGATTTGCTGAAAGGCATCCGAAGGTGTATAATTTTCTCAAAAGATGGGAAGATAAACTCAAATCCCACTGGCCATGGAAGTATATAGGGGATTATTACATTATTTCGCTTAAGAAACGATCATAGCGCTTCTATAAACTGCCAATGCTACTACCACTTGAGTCAGTGCGCCACGCTTTGCTCACATCGTTCAAAAACTTGCGTCAGTCGGATCTCGTATCTTACGATTAGCCTATGCTGAAAACTCTGCGGATCGGGTTTCGCATAATGCTTACCTGCATCCATGCTCATGATGAAGCCCTTACTGTTCTTTTTTCGCATCAGCGACTTTCTCCCCCAGCGGGTAACGGTAACTTTCATCAGCATGTTATCGACAACGTTTCCAAGTCCATTATTAAATAAAACTTCAACAAGTCTTTTCAGTATGGAACGTTTCATCGGGTGCGCCGTTGCCAGGCGCATGCATTTATTCGGCAGGAAATCGCGTATCCAGGTATTGGTGGCGTAAAAATGTTCGAATACGATATCGCCTTGCAGCGGCATCAGTGTAGCGATCTCGGTGGCTGTGTAAATATTTTTTTCACGAATTAGCAATTCTTCTTCGTCAATGTAATAGTTCATACAGAAATAATGCTCCTTTCTAAAAAGGAAGGTCAGCTTTTTGAACAGGTGCATGAAGGTACGTGCTATCCAGAGCCGGTTTTTTGCGGTGATAATAAACAGGTCAATATCCGAATCATCATCCGCAAAATTCTTCGATAGCGAACCCGATATGGCAATTCCCCTCACATAAGGGAAACGGATGAGCAGTCTGCCCACTTTTTGGGCTTTTTCTATCATTTCAGCCGCCTTGATATTGCCGCTTTGACGTCGTTCGATCAAGAAGTAATCGTTCTTCAGCGTATAGTACTTGTCGAACTTAAAAATGGCCCGGTCGATCACCAGCCACCTTAATGAATAATTGAATTCATCCGGGTCACACTTCGCAGGCATGAAAAGCTGGATTTCCTCTATGGTCAGCGGGTAGCTGAAAAGATCGAAGTAAGCGAGCGTGGCTAATATATTCTTCCCGGCGGCGGTCAACACTTTGTGATTAATGGGGTTTATCTTTTCTGTAATTATGACGTGACGGCCATAGCTTTGGTTGCCACCTCTCTTAAATATTTGCGCTGTTTTAATGGTAGGGTAGGGCGGATTTTTTGTTCGGCGATGAAAACAAAAAAGCTGAAGAAAAAGCTGTAGTACATTACGCCCTTGTCCGCATCCAGGATATTTTCGGATAAGGAAACCACAGCCAGCAGCAACATGAAGGCAAAGAACACGATGTCTTTTTTCATCATGGCTTTCTTAAATCCGTACACCAGTACGGAAATATAAATTGTCAGTCCCCAGATACCCGATTTGAGGAGGAAGCTCAGATATTCGTTGTGCGCATTAAGCTGGCTTAAATACGATCTGTAGAATTTGTGTTTATAGTACTGCTCCTGTAAAAGTTTGATCTCGGATCCTGCACCATAACCGATTATTGGAGATTTTCCAACCAGGTCAATTGCTATTTCCCAACGCGCCAGGCGGGGATCAGTATTCTCGTCGGCCTTAGCCTGTGAAATGTCTTCCTTTAGCTCATTGACAAACCGGTCGCGAAACGCCCGCGTATTTAAAATGACGGTCATGAACAGGACCGTAATGGCTGCGGATATGGTTATGAAACGTACCTTTTGCCTGCCCTGTAGCAAAAAATAGGGAATAGCTATGTTGATGATAAGAAACAGCGCCAGGAAGGCCGATTTGGAGCTTAACTGGATAATTCCTGCCGTTAATACAATAGTGCAAAAACCGCAGATGAGTTTATTTAAGCGATTGGACTCTCTCAACCACACTGACAACACAAAAACCAATGCCAGTGCGATCTGCAGTGAAAAGAATGTGGCATGCATATCTATCGGCTGGGAAAAGTTGTGGTTGGTAAAGGCTGGCGATATGATAGTTGAAAAAGGCAGCTTGTAATAGCGGATGGTCATTAATGCATTAATGTACAGGTATAGGATAGTTGCCGTGCATCCCAGCGCAAAGACAAGAAGCAGATTATAGCGGTATTTTCTCAGGTCGAGCGGGTTGATGCAAAACAATACCGGGAACACAACTACAGGAATGTACAATTCCCATTCCCTGAAAGCATCCTTTAGGTGCGACGCGTAAATGGTGCTGATCGCGGCTGCAAGGAACACCGATTGTAATATCAGGGTTCGTAACGTGAAGACCGGCTTCACCGTATGGCGGTTGAAATGAATAATGGTATGCAAGGAAAAGCTAATCAGCACCAGGTGGCTGTAAAAACGGTCAAATGGCAGGCTAAGCAGGTAAAGCATCAAATGGTAGTAGCTTATCCTGTTAGCTAAATTATCCCTGATAAGAAACAATTCTTTCATGGTTCACATTTTCGTAGCATTCGATAATGAACGATTCGTAGTCGTCAATGATCTTTTCCCAGTTGAACTGGCAGGCTATTTTATCGAGGTTGTTCTTTACCATCAGTTGTTCGCTTTCGTTTCGCTGAACGGTTTCCACCAGGTACCGCACTTCTTCGGAGTCCGAAAAATAGTACGCATCCGAGCTTAACACCGACTTGTTGAACGGATTATTGTGCGCCGCGATAAGCGCTTCGCTGGCCATGGCTTCCAACAGGGACGGATTGGTACCGCCTACACTATGCCCGTGGAAATACAGGTACGAGTTATTTTGCAGAGCCCGAACTTGGGCGTTATCGAAAATAGCCCCCTTGAATTCAATGCGTTCGTCGTTCTTGAACCTGTGCCTGATGAACTGGCCGAAACGGTTTCCGGTGTCGCCCAGAACTTTGAATATTTTACGCGAGTTGCTGTTGTTAAAGCCTTCCAGTATGGTTTGGATATTATTTTCTGGCTCCATGCGGGCCATTAGCAGGAAGTAATCTTCATTCTTTGCCTCGCCGGTGGTTAGCTGTTCCCTTTCCTCCTCGGTGTAAACATCGGCGCCATAAGGGATATATTCGCTGATGATACTGTATTTATTCTCAAGGTATTTTTTGATCACCCTCGAGTCGGAAATGTAGAACTGGCTATGCCGGACGGCCAGCTTTTCAGCATATTTCAGGAACTGCTGCACAGGTTTGGAGTATTTCGATCTTTTCCATTCCAGACCGTCCATATTGGTAATGATGGCGCTTTTGCGCGGATAAAGTCCGCCCCATACTGAACAGCTCGTATAGCCCATAAGCAGAACTACGTCGTACTTTTGTTTGCGCGCATCCAGCAGGCAGTTCAGGTCGTATACGAACTGGCCGGCCGTGCCGATCAGGTATTCCGGGTCGTAACAATGCTGGATATTCACCCCGTTCCAGTTATTGGCGGCATATGGATGGTTGTGCGAATTGTAAACTGTTACTTCGTGTCCCCGCCGTACCAAGCCGGCCGAAACATATTCGGAAATATGCTCGAATCCTCCGTAATGGTTAGGTATCCCTCGCGTACCCAGGATGCCAATTTTCAGATTTTTCATTTCGTAATGCTTTGGTATGCTTTTAAAGTTTGCAGGGCCGCCTCTTTCCAGGTGTATCGTTTCATGATCATTTCGTACAGGTCTTCGTTGTACCGGCAGCGGCTGGCTTTTTCGACTGCCGAAAGGATACTTTGCGGATCGGATGGATTGCAGTAAAAGGCGTTGCTGCCAAAATATTCCTTCGCATCACCCCGATCGGTGATGACGATATTGCAGCCCATCACGGCTGCTTCGAGCGAACTTAACCCGGTTGTTTCAAACCAACTTGGCAGAACATGCACTTTGGCGTGCTGATAATATTTAACTAATTGTTCCTGCAGAACGTTGTCTATGAAAGTGATATTTTTTGCCGCTACCCTGCGGCATTCATCATAGTAGGCCTTTTGATTCGGGGCAAAGGATCCGATAAGCACGAGGTTGAATTTTGTATCGTTCAAAGCTCTGATCAAATTCAATTGATTTTTAATCCCTTCGATCCTTGCCACGCACAGCACCATATAGGGGTCTTTCTCTGCCGAACAGTTCCTTTTGAACAAGTGCGCGTCGATGCCGTTTGGAACGATGAAATACCGGGTGTTACAGCGGTAGGTTTGTGTAATACGTTTATATTCCGAAGCCGAATTGGGTAATATGACTGCGGCTTTTTTCAATATTTCGCGAATGCTGCTGCGCTGCCCCTTCCATATATAATCGCGACTTGTAAGCTTGTCATTGCCATTCACCCAACGGGCTAAAGTTTTCAGGTATTCGATCCGGTCGGCTGATAGATAGCTAAATAAAGCGCCGGCACCTTTCCTGTGGTACTTGTCGTATTCGCTGTAATCACACAGAATGGTCGAAACCACGAAGGGTTTGTGTGCCTTTTTGCAGTGATACAAAATATCTGCAGGGCGTACCAGGTTAAAAAATGCAGCAAGTCGTACTGACCATAATCAATGGTTTCGCATGAAAGTTTTATGTCCGTATCGATGCCTAACTCGTTTAGATGCTTTGCAGTTTGCAAAGCCTGCACGGTATCACCGCCGGGAACGGTGTACAGGGTCGAACGTGTTATAAAAGCTACTTTCATTTATACATCCTTCATTGTATCGTCAACCTGTCGCGGCCAAGCTTGTATAGCCATGTAATAGTGTTCTCTGGCAAAAAGCTCACGGCATACAGCAGGTAGTTGTCGAGCCGCAAGGGTCTTATACCGATGGCCTTACGCACGTGGCTGCGTGCCTTTTTAGGCTGATAATTGTTGGCCAGAAATTTTTTGCCGCATAGGGCATGGTAAGCGCCATGCTTGATCTTATGCACGTTTTGTTTTTTGATGATCTCCAGCAGCTCATTGCCTTCCTCCACGGTAATGGAGCCGCGTAGCGTGGCCTGTTTTTTTAACTGGCGGAAACGCTCACCCCGCCATTTTTCGTCGATGGTGGCCGATGCCGGGTTGAACCGCACTTTGATCATCGGTTCGCGCAGGTTCTGCATTTTACCTGCTTTTGACAGGTTTATCCATAGCAGGTAGTCTTCAAAATTGTGCGCGTGTACGTTGTAACCGCCGGCGTTGATCACTTCATCGCGTTTGTACATCACCGAAGAATGAATGAACGGACAATACACATGCAGGTTCTTTTGCACTTCCTCGTCCGAATGCGCGATGCATTTAAATCCGAATAAAAATTCCCCGTTTTCCAGTATATATTCAGCATCGCTTCCAACCAGCACATATTCGGGGTGGTCCTTCAGAAAATTGAGCTGCGTTTCGAGGCGATTCGGCAAACAGATATCGTCTGCGTCGAACCGGGCGATGTAAGGCGCTTCGGCAAGCCTTAGGCCGGTATTTAATGCTGCTGCAATTCCTGCATGTTCTTTATTGACCAATACTATCCTTGGATCGTAGTAAGACAACACGATTCCTGCCGTATCATCCATGGAACCGTCATTGATGATTAGCAGCTCAAAATCCCGGTAAGTCTGTGCCAATACGGAATTGATCGCCTCGCGAATGTATTTCCCCGCATTATAGGCTGGCATCAGTACCGTAATTTTTGGCGCCTTAGTTTGCATAGACAGGTGTTTTATTGGTTGAGCTTTCTTTGATATTGAGCAGCAGGAACAGTTCGAACAAAAGCAGTATGGATAGCTGCTCGAACCAGTAGTCGATGAACAGCACCGCGAGCAGCAATAATATGATCGGAATGCCATAAGTAAGCTTAAGGTAATGCTTCAGGAAGTAGCCTAAGTACCAAACCAGGAAACCTGCGACGCCAATTAACCCGTATTCGCTTAAAAGCTGGTCGTAAACCGAACCGGGATTATTGATCAGCGAATGGTAGTCGCTCTTTTTGCTGAAAAAATTGAGGTAGACATCCAGGTGGTTCGACAGGAAATCCGGACTCAAATAAGTGAGTTTTTGGGGGTATCCACCGGCAAAATCCATCCCTCCAACACGGTAAGCCAACTTCGACGAAAAATTCCCGGCGCCGTCACCGGTTAGTATTTTGAAGGGGTGCGCCCTCAAAAAGCCGATGGTTTGCAGCAAACCGATTTCCTTGCCCGGTTTATGAATTTCCTTTTCAGCGCCGGCCAGTGGTAACGCGCGTTTATGCTCACCGATAAAAACAAGCAGTTGTTTCTGGTATGCCGTGGTTTCGGCTACATGCTGGTAGGGCGTGGTGTTGATATTAGGAATGGGCATGTAAATCCTCCCGGCGGGAGTTTTTAAAGGGGCATTCGCAGGAGTTTTCTTTAATACTTCGGGATGTTTAACTACATAAACACTATCCAGGTACTGTATGGCATGTTTCTGTTTCCGCTCATTAGGCGTTAGCGTACTGTCGGCTCTTAAGGTGATATAAGGCAATTCCCTGGGCGGTGGGACGGTATGTATGGGCTGCGGAAAAAAGTTGTTTTTGATCACCTCGTGCGCATACATGTAATTCTGGGGCGACACTTTTACCATAAACACGATCATGAACATCATGCAGGCCGTGATCAGGCTCTTCTGGTCGCGGCTGCTCCTGAAGATAAATATGCCGGTGAGCAATACAAGTAGTATGATATTGATAAAGTTGCTGCCTGTAAGCAACATAATGATCATGCATAGAAACAGCATCGGCATGTTTTTTTTATCAAGAAAATAGAATACGCCGAAGGCGTTTAATACGCTGTTGGTGGTTGAAGTATCGAACGTCAGCCCTTTGATGTAATCGCCCGTGCCGATAAAATATTTTTGATGTTCGCCCTGGTAAGTGTAGGGATCGATATAGCCGGTCTTGAAAATGATAACAGCAAGATTAGCAAGGGAGAAAGCTGCATTCAATATAAAAAATAATACCAGCGTACGATGAATAGTTTCAGTATCGTGCTGCTCGACCGAGAGCTTCACCTGGTGCATAGCCAGTATACACAATATCCAAAAGCCGATAGCTGTTAACAGTACCAGGTCGTAGTTCAGATAGCCATAGTTCATCCCGATCAGCCAATTGAACAGCGCAATAGCTATGGCGAGCGGGTAAAAAAGCGGCAGCCTGGAATTTTTGAAACTGAAACCGAATTTTAGATTGAACTGAAGAATATAGGCTAAAACAATGGCAGCAACCTTTATCCCAAGCTTTACATCCATAAACAACACCAGGAATAACAGCAGCTTCCAGTCGGCAAAGTATTTTAGTTTTTTCGGGTAAAATGAAGCATTGCTGATAACCATGCGGGTCATAAAGTTTACTATGGAGTTACGACCTGTAAAAGGGATTGGTTGCCTGCGCGATCATGATACCCGGGCAAGGTTCAGGCCCCTGGCAGCGGTAATCTCTATACGGCCCGTAAGGATCAGCAGGATAAAGTAAAGAGGTACTGACATAAAAATACCCGGCCACAAGTTCTGAAAAAGCATCCGGGCCAAAAGGTAAGTCACGCAAGCGCTTGTCGTGCAGATGATAAGATCGATAACCGGTTTATTGAGCAGCTTCAGATCATTCTTATAGCAGTAGAAAGCGGTTTGCGCAATGTAGCCTCCCAGGAAAGAGATCGCAGCCCCTTCATTTTGATATAAAGGTATCAGGATGATGTCGCCGCCTACATTGACGATCAGTGTAATGATAAAAGCTTCTAGTATAAGCTTTAATTCTCCCTTGGCGAAAAATATCGTCCACAAAAAATTGGTAAAATATTGCAGCGGAATGCAAAGCGACAGAATAAAAATGGTTACCTGGTTTACGGCGCCGTATTTACCCGAAGTCAGCGGATCGACGAGCGGTACCCAGCAGATATTCAGGATCAAAACGGTAAGTCCGGCGATTACCATCTCGGCCCTTGCTACCGTTATGATACGTGAAACGTCCGGAGTATTCTCCTTAAATAATTTGGTAAACCAGGGGATCAATATGGGCGCCAGGGCCAGGAGCGGCAGCACAGAAAGCTCGAATATCTTATAGGCAAAACTGTATTCCGCAAGCTTAACAGCCGATACGACAAAGCCGATGAATATCCAGTCGAACCGTGCCAAGGCCGACGTAATGGCTGTTACGCCTAATTGTGGCAGGGAGGTTCGGATAAGACCGATGTACGCTCGCCTGTTCCATTTGCGGATAAAGGTCAGCCGGGTATTTATTTTAAAGAGAGCGGCGGAAAGGATAAGTTCCAGTATATCGCCGGCTATAAAGACAACAACGACCGAACGTAGGTTAATACCGTGCGACAAAGAAAGCGTAACCAACGCGCAGCCCCGCGCTATGTTGGAAACAACAGACATATAAGCCAGCAG
>JAFDZK010000122.1 GCA_018267005.1 Bacteroidota bacterium | reverse complement strand
TGTATGGTGCTCGACGGCAAAATTACCCGTAATAGCAAAATACGCATTATACGCGAAGGCGTGGTGATCTATACCGGTGAGCTTGGCTCTCTGAAGCGTTTTAAAGATGATGTGAAGGAAGTGAATGCCGGTTATGAATGCGGTTTAAGCATAGCTAATTACAACAATATTGAAGTAGGCGATATTGTAGAAGCTTACGAAATTGTAGAAGTAAAGCGAAAACTTTAAATAAGTTTTACGAAATTGAAAGCCCGGGCAAATATGCCCGGGCTTTTTTGTTTTCGGTTTTGCGGTAGTGTTACCATACAGAGGTCTGAAAGAGAGGATTTTTGACGCAGTCAGCGAAAGAAAGGACTTATTAGTATGTTTTTTTCATTTTTTTTTGCTTCTAACTAAAAACATAGTATATTCATTGAAATTTGACCTAAATTTTTAGTGAATGGTGTTCCTAAAAAAGCAAACCTTTATCGTCCTGGCATTTGCCATCATATTCAGCAAATCATCTGCACAGGAGGCGCAAAGCGATAGTGCGTTCCTGCAAAACGCACTCAGCCAGACAGTTGATAATTTTAATACGGCCATGGGTGAGCAGGCCCGCCTGTATAATGGTCACGAGTATTTGCCATACGACCGTAGTATACAAGGTAATGCATTATACCCGCCTGCCGCTAAAAGCCTTGAAACAGGCGAGATAACCTATGACGGGTTCGTTTATAAAAAGGTGCCCATGATGTACGATATCTACAAGGATGCTGTGGTAGTACTGCTGTACAACAAATTTTCAATGTTCAGCCTGTTAAGCGAACGCGTGAGCGATTTTACATTGCTGGGACATCATTTTGTACGCGTCGATGCTGATACGCTTAAGGATGACAAGTCGGGCATGACCACAGGCTTTTATGATCAGCTCTATGGAGGCAAGACGGAAGTGTTGGCAAAGAGAACTAAAACGATACAGAATTCGACAAATTCGGCAATAATCCTGGAAACCTATTTCATCGAAAAGAATGAATATTATGTCCGAAAGGGGAAAACCTATTATAAGGTTGGTGGCAAGGGGTCGTTTTTGAATGTGCTGAAAGACAAGAAGGCACTCCTGCAGCGGTATATGAAGGACCAGCAAATTGATTACCGGGCGAATCCTGAATTGGCAATGGCCCAGTTGGCCGCGTATTACGATCAGCACTGAGCTAATAAAAAGCCGGGGGGCCGGCGTAAACTAAACTTTATTAATAAAACCGGCATACCCGGGTAATGCAGTAAAAATTCATATCCAGGCAATCAAATCTGATGAAAAAAATCTATCTCTTAAGCCTTTGTTTCGTTGCCCTTTTTAGAATGGTTTCGGCTCAGGATTCCGCCAATAAACTGATCAGTGTTGACTTCAGCCAGGCAAAGATCGAACAGTTTGTGAGCGATCTGGAAAGTAAGACCGGGTATCATTTCTATTACAGCCCTGTGCAATTTGACAGCCTGAAAGTAACGCTGCAAGCCAGCAATAAAACACTTGGGCAGGTACTGGATATGGCCTTTGCCAAGACGGATTTCCATTATACCATTAAGGATCAGTTCGTGTTTCTTACCAAAGGCCGCCGGTTGTACACCGATCTGGCGGTTGGGTTTTTCAACGCCCCGGCAGCAAACAATGAAGCGGAAAAACAGCCGACAACGGCGGTTGACTATGCCGATGAAACGGAAAAGAAAGTAGCCGAGGCGACTACCGAGAACAAAATATACGAGATCGGCATTAAGACGAACAATATTAAGTCGGGTACGGCCACATTGGCCGGCTATGTGCGTAATATTAAAACCGGGGAGGCTATTATCGGAGCAAGCGTTTTTGACCCGGATAGCAAAGTAGGGCTGGCAACCGACCAGTTTGGCTACTATTCACTGACGCTATCCCGGGGAAGGCATACGCTATTGATACGGGGCCTGGGAATGAAAGATACGCGCCGTAGGATTATTCTGTATTCGGATGGCAAATTGAACATTGAAATGCAGGAACAGGTGACGTCGTTGAAGGAAGTACAAATATCGGCGGAGAAGGTGGCCAATGTGCGAAGCGTCGAAATGGGCGTGAACAAGCTGGATATAAAAAGTATCAAGCAAATCCCGACAGCCTTTGGCGAAGCCGATGTACTGAAAGTAGTGCTAACACTGCCCGGCGTACAGACGGTAGGCGAAGCTACGACCGGCTTTAATGTACGCGGCGGTTCGGCGGACCAAAACCTTATCCTGTTGAATGATGCCACTATTTATAATCCTTCGCATTTCTTCGGATTTTTCTCCGCATTCGATCCGGATATTGTAAAAAACATAGAACTGTATAAGAGCACTATTCCCGAAAAATACGGCGGCCGCTTATCGTCAGTTTTAGATGTCACCGACCGGGACGGTAATACTAAGAAATTTACCGGGTCGGCGGGGATAGGCTTATTGACCAGCCGTTTGAATATAGAAGGACCGATTATAAAAGATAAAACCTCTTTCATTTTCGGCGGGCGTACAACTTATTCCGACTGGTTACTAAGCTTGCTGCCCAATGCTTACAAGAATAGCTCAGCCTCATTTTATGACCTGAACCTCGGTATCACCAGCCAATTGGATGATAAGAATACCATATACCTGATGGGTTATATGAGTAAAGACAATTTCAGGCTGAACAGCGATACCACCTATGCCTATAGTAACAAGAACGCCAATATAAAGTGGAAGCATAACTTCAATAACAAGCTTTATAGCGTTGTTTTGGCTGGCATTGATCATTACGACTACAGCATAGCAAGTACGGAAAATCCTATTGATGGCTACAAGCTGAACTTTGGTATTAACCAGTATAACTTTAAAACCGATTTTAATTATTACGTCAACCCGAAAAATACGATCGACTTTGGCCTGAGCGCCATTTACTATAAGCTTAACCCCGGGAATGAGCAACCTGACGGCGCGAAATCCCTCGTCATCCCGGATGTAGTCGCGCAGGAACAGGCGATGGAAAACGCAATCTATCTTGGGGACAAGTATGATATAACGTCCGATTTATCCATAAGCGCAGGTATACGCTATTCGCTGTACGCGTATCTCGGCCCTCAAACGGTCGATCACTATGCGCCCAACCTGCCGAAGGAAGCCGTGAACGTAACGGACAGTACCACCTACGGCAAAAACAAGATCATCAATACTTATTCCGGCCCAGAACTCCGCCTGTCGGCGCGATACAATATAGGCGACGATATGTCGGTCAAGGCAGCATACAATTCCATGCGGCAATACATACACCTGGTGTCGAACACCACGGCGATATCGCCAACAGATAGCTACAAGCTGAGCGATCCGAATATTAAACCCCAGCTTGGTCAGCAGGTATCGCTTGGTTGGTACCGGAACGCGAAGGCCAATACCATAGAAACTTCCATCGAGGTTTATTATAAAACCATAGCCAACTACCTGGACTATCGCAGCGGCGCGACGCTTTTGCTCAATCAGCATATCGAACAGGACCTTATCAATACAAAAGGAAAAGCTTACGGTGTTGAATTCCTGGTGCGCAAAACTGCCGGTAAGCTGAATGGCTGGATCAGCTATACGTACTCGCGGACCTTCCTGAGGCAGGACGATCCGTTTGCCGGAGAACTGATCAATGGAGGCGATTGGTACCCGGCCAATTACGATAAACCCCACGATTTTAATTTTAACGGTAATTACAGGTTCAGTCACAGGTTCAGCGTTTCGCTGGATGTTACTTACAGCACAGGCCGCCCGATAACGCTGCCAATCGCCAAATATGAGTACGGCGGCTCTGAGCGCGTGTTTTACTCGGACAGGAACGCTTACCGGATACCCGATTATTTCAGGACGGATTTTTCCATGAACATCGAGGGCAACCACAAGGTTCACCAGCTTACGCATAATTCATGGTCTATCGGGGTTTACAATTTAACCGGCAGGGCCAACGCGTATTCGACGTTTTTTAGCGAACAAGGCGGAGTGATCAACGGCTATCAGCTATCTATATTTGCTAAGCCTATACCGTTTATCAACTACAATATCCGCTTTTAAAATGGCTTAATCCGTTGGCTTTTTTAAACATCAGGATGAGCAAAAAAATATATTTTTTGATCGTGCAAATGGCATTATTGAGTTGTAGAAAGTCTTATAACCCACAAGTATTAAGTTCGCCGAACAGTTTCCTGGTGGTTGAAGGGGTTGTTGCTGCAGGTCAGGATTCGACGATCATTAACTTGAACAGAACAGTTCGCATCTCGCGCAGCAATACTGCCAACCCCGAATCAGGCGCTACGGTTGTGGTCGAGAGTGACCAGGGCGTGAAATATACTTTGACCGAGGGGAAAAAAGGCAGGTACCTTGCCCCGCCGTTAAACCTGGATAATTCACGCAGATATCATCTGCTGATCAAAACTACAGACGGGCGGACTTATGCCTCCGATTACGAACCCGTAAAGATTACGCCGCCGATGGATTCACTTTACTACATAATAAATAGGGACAATGCCGGCCTGACCGTATTCATTAACACACACGACCCATCCAACAGCGCACGTTATTACCGTTGGGACTATACAGAGACCTACGTTTACAACACGGACTTAACCAGCTATTTTATTTTTGACCCCGATCAGTTTTCTGATACCCTAAAATCGGTACTCAGGAAACCGGATCAAATGATTGATACCTGTTATGTGACGCGGCATTCAACAAGCGTTCTTTTAAACTCGACAGCTGCGCTGACTCAAGACATTATACAAAGTAACCCAATTGAAGGGATACCTGATACTTCCGAGCGATTAAAAATACGGTATAGCGTATTGGTAAAGCAATATGCGCTTACTCGCGAGGCCTATGATTTTTGGTACAATGTAAAACGAAATACTCAGCAGATAGGGACAATATTTGATGTGCAGCCATCGGAAATTCCCGGAAATATTCATTGCACCTCAAACCCGTCGGAACCGGTTATCGGGTACATCAGCGTATCCACCATTTCGCAAAGAAGAATATTTATAGACAGGACTGAACTGCCAGGTTGGATATTCCCGTTGCCGCAATGTAATCCTTTTTCGGAGTGCTGGCTCAGGGGTTCACCTGTTGCTTCGGACCTGGCGGTAGGAAATGTTATCCCGATGGGGCAGATTATGCCTGCCGATTGTAACCTGGACGGAATACCACGGCCTGGTTATGCGGTTAAAGTAGCTTATTATTTTTGTGCTGATTGCCGGTATCACCTCAATGGAGTCACTGCTAAACCCAGCTTTTGGAAATGATATGGAAAGGGAAAAACAATATTGGTTTTTTCTGTTGACTGTAGCGGCAGGCTGGAGCTTAGTCACCTGTCGGAAACCTTATTCACCACCTGTTATTTCCGGTAACAATGATTATCTTGTGGTTGAAGGGGTGATAGCGGCCGGCAGCGACTCGACCATTATTAATTTAAGCAGGACGGTGCGAATAGCCAATGTAAATGCGATTAATCCTGAGAAGGGAGCGAAGATGACGGTTGACGACGGCCAGGGGGCAAATTACTCTTTAATCGAGGCTGATAAGGGACGGTATGTATCAACTTCGCTTAACTTGGATAATTCGCATAGATACCGCTTGAGTATTACCACCGCCGACGGCCAGACTTATGTGTCGGCCTATGTACCTGTTAAGGTAACGCCACCTATAGACTCTGTATGGTTCAGAACCAATAGTACCGGCGTGAATATCTATTCAGCCGCACATGACCCATCGAACAACACGCGTTATTACCGATGGTATTACACGGAAACTTATGTCTACCAGGCCGATTTGGAAACCAAATACATTTTCGATCCTACAAACCCCGATACGCTCAAATGGTCAAGGCTGCGCACACCCGCAGAACAAATACATACCTGTTATATTACCATAAATACCAGTACCATCAATATCAACACTTCCGCCGCCTTAAGCAGCGATGTGATCGCAAATAATCTGATCACAGAAATCCCGGAAGGTTCTGAAAAATTATTTCACAGGTATAGTATCATGGTCAGGCAATATGCGCTAACACAGGATGCTTATAATTTTTGGGCGAAACTGAAAAAAAATACCGAGCAAATAGGGACCATTTTTGATGCTCAACCCTCAGAAAATACTACAAACCTTTACTGTATTTCTGATCCTTCGAAGCCCGTGATCGGTTACGTCAGCGCAAGTACCATCACGCAAAAAAGAATATTTATAAACTGGACGCAGGTGCCGGATTGGCCGCCCTACATCTCGCCGCTTGTTTGCAGGCCCGATTTTGCCTGCTGGCCCAAGGGTTCTCCGCCGCAGCAGCTATTGGCTTTTGGCGAATTGGTTCCAACGGATACAATACGTAGCGGTGGCTGCCCCGGCATCGACAAACCATCGTGGACAGTACCCGCTCAGGGCGCTGTCTGTGTTGACTGCAGGACTCACCCGGGTGGTAAAACGCAGAAACCTGCTTTTTGGATTGACGAATGAAAAAGTACTTATATATAATATTATTGTTTTTAGCGGCGTTGGGCTGCCGTAAGCTTTACAACCCGCCTGTGATAACTTCTTCGGGCAATGGAAAGAGCTACCTGGTGGTTGAAGGGATGATCAGTCCGCGCGACTCAACGATCATCAGGCTAAGCCGTACCGTACCGCTATCTTCAACACTGGGGGTCAGGCCGGAATTGGGCGCCAGCGTTTCCGTCATCAGCGACGGAGGCAGCAGTTATGTTTTACATGAAACCGGTAACGGATATTACACAGCGTTTGGTCTTGGCTTGAGTGAAGCGGGTAAGTATGGCCTCCGGATCATTACGGCAGAGGGTAAGACATATCAATCAGACCTGGTACCTGTAAAAAATTCTCCGCCTATCGACAGCGTATATTACGAGGTAAAGACTAACGGAGTACAAATATACGCCGATACGCACGATCCGACCAACAGTACTAAATATTACCGCTGGGATTTTAACGATACTTACATCTACCAATCAGCCTTCTATTCATTTGACTATCTTTCTACAAGCCCCTTCGACACGGTATTGATCAGGCCCCGGGGCAACCAGGTGAATACGTGCTGGAGAGGAGATCAGAATACCGACATAATATTAAATTCGTCAGCAAAACTATCCAGGGACATTATCACTAAAAACCCCATAACCTTTATTCCATCGACTTCGGAAAAAATTGGTAACAGGTATAGCATATTGGTTAAACAGTACGGGCTTACCCAGGATGCATTTAATTATTATCAGCAGTTGCAAAAGAATACCGAGCAACTGGGCACCATTTTTGACCCTCAGCCATCTCAAATACCGGGCAATGTGCGCTGCCTTACAAATCCCGCTGAGACAGTGATAGGATACATTACGGCAGGCAATGCAACCCAAGCCAGGATATTTATTGACATACGGAACCTGCCGGCCTGGCTGCCCGATAACCCCTACGCTGGTTGCCGGCTGGATACCGATTTATTTGCGCGGCCCGAAGGTACTGCCGATTATCTTAACGAAGTGCAAGAGTATATCTATACCGGTGTACATATGCCTATTGCCGGGTACGAACCTCCGGGGTCAACGCGCGTCCTGGGTTACACGGCATCCGATCCGTCGTGTGTGGATTGTACTTTAAGAGGGACTAACGAAAGACCGGGTTTTTGGACGGATCAATGAACATACCTTCAAATTCTATAATTTAAGAGTTGAACAATTTTAGGCTAAATAACAGCAAACCATGAGAATGAACCTTACTTTAAAAAACACCGCGATCATCATTGCGGGATTATTGTTTTTTTCGCTAAACGGTAATGCGCAAACCCTGAACGATGTGCAGAGTAGCTTTAACAGCTACCAGCAAAGCGCTATACAGGAAAAGTTGTTTGTACATACGGACAAGAGCGCTTACCTGACGGGCGAGATCATCTGGTTCAAGCTTTATTTGGTCGATGCTACAGTGCACAAGCCGTTGAACCTTAGCAAGGTGGCTTATGTCGAGGTGCTGGACAACAATCAGAACCCGGTTATGCAGGCTAAAATAGCGCTCAGAAATGGTATGGGCAGCGGATCGATATACATACCGGTAGTGCTTAGCAACGGCAATTACAAATTCAGGGCTTATACCAATTGGATGAAAAACTTTAGCCCGGATTATTATTTTGAAAAAAGCATCACGATCGTGAACCCGCTGAAATCACCCGACGCGGTAACCAAACGGGCTGCGGGAAGCTTCGACCTGCAATTTTTCCCCGAGGGCGGCGAACTGGTCGACGGCATTGCCGGCAAGGTTGCATTTAAGGCTACCGGCATCGAAGGCAGGGGCGTCGATTTTAATGGCGCTATTGTCGACCAGAACAAGGATACCGTTGCACGCTTCAGTCCGCTGAAATTCGGTATGGGCACGTTCATGCTTACGCCCAACGCCAGCAGCACTTATAAGGTTATTGCACGTTCGGCCAACGGCGTTATGATCACGCCTGCCATGCCGGCTGTCAGCAAACAGGGCTTTACAATGCAGCTTGTTGATAATGGATCGGGCCAGTTACAGATCACAGTTCAAACAAACACAGCCCCGGCCTATCCTGATGTATACGTATTTGCGGAAACCGGTCAAATTATACGGCAAGTAAAAAGAGGCGTATTGAGTGATGGCAAGGCCGTGATCACGATCGATAAAAACGCGCTTGGTGATGGCATATCCCACCTGACGGTATTTAACAGCAGCAGGCAGCCTGTATGCGAACGTCTATATTTTAAACGACCTGCCGCCGGTCTTGTCATCGATGCGGCAACGGACCAGCAGCAATACGCCAACCGTAAACGGATCGATGTTTCTTTATTGGCCAAAGGCCAGGGCGGCAAGACGCAGAATGCGAATATGTCTATGTCGGTTTATAAGCTCGACGATTATCAGACATTGGAGCATGGTGATATCGTAAGCTATTTGTGGCTCAGCTCCGATCTCAAGGGCTACATCGAATCGCCGGAATACTATTTTCAAAATACGACTGCCGAGGCCGACCGGGCCGCTGATAACCTGATGCTTACGCAGGGCTGGCGACGGTTTCAGTGGAAAGATGTGTTAAAGAACCAGGCTCCATCATTTTCGTTCCTGCCCGAATACAACGGCCATATCATAGCAGGCAAGATCGTCGACCCGTCGACCAATAAACCGGCTAAAAACATCGTTGCATACCTGGGCGTGCCGGGTAAAAGGGTACAATTGTTCACAGCCAAAAGCGATACTTTCGGACGGTTGTTTTTTAATACCAGGGATATTTATGGACCAGGAGAAATCGTTGTGCAAACCAACACTCAGCACGACAGTACATATCGCATAGATATTCTTAACCCATTCTCTGAACAGTATTCGAAAACCATTTTTCCGGCGCTCGCCATCGGTACGGACATGCAACACGCATTGGAAGAACATAGCCTGGGGATGCAGGTGCTGAATATTTACGATTACGAAAACATTAAAAGATACTACGATCCCGCTGTTGATAGTTCGGCATTCTTTGGCTCGCCTTATAAAACGTACAATCTTGATGATTATACGCGTTTTACCACGATGGAAGAGGTTCTGCGGGAATATATCCGGGAGCTGTATGTGGTTCATCCCAAGAACGAATACCATATCGAGATGATTAGTGAAAAAGGGTTCCTGGACGGCGACCCCATGGTGATGCTCGATGGCATACCGATTTTTGACATGAATAAGGTTATTGCTCTGGATCCCCTGAAAATAAAAAGGCTGAACGTAATACGCGACCGTTATTTTTGGGGCCCGGCAGATATGGAAGGCATACTGAGCTATACCTCTTACAAGGGCGATCTGGGCGGATTGGAGATCGATCCACATGCCGTGGTACTGGATTACGAAGGGATGCAACTGCAGCGGGTATTTTACTCGCCCGCATACGGCACTGATGCCGCGGCTGCAAGCCGCGTTCCCGATTTCAGGAACACCTTATACTGGGCACCCGTGATAACTACGGATTCGCAAGGCAAAAAAGATATAGCTTTTTATACTTCAGATCAGAAGGGGACCTATGTTGGAGTGGTACAGGGTATGACTTCCGATGGAAAAGCCGGCAGCAGCACTTTTACTTTTCAAGTGAAATAGCAGCGCTGTTCCCCTGTATAAACGCCTTGCTTTTTAGAAAAGCAGGGCGTTTATATTTGATAAAACGCCGAGGAATGTAATTTTTTTGATAGGGGCGTTGTTGATCTACATGTTCATCCCGTTTTGTTCGTTTATGGCCTAACCCGGGCATAAATCTGCCGGAAAGTCTACTGGAAAAAACACAAAAAGCGATTAAACCTTTCAGACAATTTCAGTCTAATGAACAGAAAAGAATTCAGATACCCTTATTCAATAAAAAATCATGAAGAAATTATTTAAATATTTACCTGTTTTGGTGTTGACCGGTTTACTTTCAGCAGCTTTAACGCCGGCTGCTAAAGCTCAGCGTGGTTTCCATGGTGGCGGAGTGCATATTGGCGGAGGCGTTGGTTTCGGCGGCTTCCATGGCGCAATAGGCTTCCGGAGTGGATTGGGCCTTGGCTATCGCGGCGGGACATACATTGGAGGACGTTATTTTTACGGTTATCCAACCGTGGGTTTTCACTTAGGCATTTTACCTTTCGGATATTTCCCATTCTATTGGGGGGATGACTTGTATTACTATTACGGCGGTGTGTTTTACGCGCCGATGGACGGTGGCGGATACGAGGTTACCACGCCTCCCGTTGGCGCGGCAGTTCCGTCGATACCCAGGGGTGCACAGTCGATTGTTATCGATGGCAAGCAATATTATGAGTTCAACGGCGTATATTACCAGGAGAGTGTCGACGACCAGGGGAAAAAGATTTATGTAGTCGCCGGGAAGGACGGTGTTTTAAATACCAATGACGACCAGGTAAATGCCGCCCCGCCCGTACCACAGGTCGGCGATGTATTGAACCAGGTTCCAGAAAATTCGCGCAAGATAAAGTTGAATGGGAAAAAATATTACGTGGACGTCGATGGGATATACTACGAGGAATTTACCGATCAGAATGGCAACAAGGCCTATCGAATCGTTAGTATACCGTCCGGCGACGAACATCAACAATAAATATTTATCATCTGCTTATGAAAGAGAGGAGCCTGCATGGGCTCTTTTTGTTTTATCGGCTCGGGAATAAACCTTTCGAATTTGGCGCAGTCTTACTACTAAATATCATTTGTAAAAAAAGATGACAAGAATGGATAAATATATCGCAGCGCTCGCTTTTACCGGCATATTCGCATTGGTTATGGCAGGAAGCGCCGATGCACAGCATCGCGGCGGTGGCGGAGGAGGCTTCCACGGTGGTGGAGGCGGTTTTCATGGTGGAGGAGGTTTCCATGGCGGCGGTGGCGGTTTTCACGGTGGCGGCGGTGGCTTTCATGCTGGTGGAGGCTTTCACAGCGGTGGGTTTAACAGCGGCGGCGGCTTTCACGGCGGTGGCGGCTTTCACGGCGGTGGGTTTAACAGCGGCGGTTTTCATGGTGGTGGCGGCTTTCGCGGCGGCGCCGGTTTTCATGGCGCCCCGGCCTATCGCGGGGGCTTTGCTAATCACGGTGTTACAGCTTATCGCGGCGGTTTTGCACCACGCGGTGCATTTGGCTATCGTGGGTCGGCGGGCGTTCGTGCCGGTTCGACCTGGCGCGGCGGTGTAGGTTACCGCGGACGCGTAGGTTATGGAGCAGGAGTGCGGAGCTATGGTGGCCGTTACTACTATGGCGGGCGCACTTACTATCGTGGCGGATATTACCATCGGCCGTATTACGGGTATTTCCACGGTTATTATGGCCCTGCTTTTCGTTTTGGCTTTGGCTGGGGTTATCCGCACATTGGTGTGTATTGCGGCGTTCTTCCTTATGGGTATTACCCGTTCTACTGGGATTCTGATCCTTACTATTACTACGGCGGAGTATTTTACAGGCCTTATGATGGCGGTTACGAGGTGGTTACGCCTCCGCTTGGCGCGGCAGTGCCAAATCTGCCTTCCAATGCACGATCGATTTTGATTGACGGGGTGCAGTATTACGAAGCCAACGGTGTTTATTACCAACAGGAAGTGGACGATGATACCGGCAAAACCATATATGTGGTGGTAGGCCGCGATGGTGTGTTGAATACCTCGGACAGCCAGGACAGCCAGCCTCCGATTAGCGACAACGGCGACCCGTTGTACGACAATGTCCCGGCGGTTACGGACAACCAGCCGGTTAGCAGCCCGCCAGCCGATAACGGGCAGACCATCACGATCAAAGTTGGCGATGTTGTGAGCCAGTTGCCCGACGACTGCCGCAAGATCACACTAAATAAAAAGAAGTATTACGTTTCGCCTGATAACATTTTTTATGAAGATTATACCGATGCTGACGGCAACAAAGGGTATCGCGTTGCCAGCGTGCCTCCGGAAACCGATCCGTCGCAGGATGATCAACAATGATGATTACATTGCTTGTTTCTAAATTCAGAAACAGGTTGTTTACACAGAATATAGATAAAAAAGCTCAAACATC
>JAFDZK010000121.1 GCA_018267005.1 Bacteroidota bacterium | reverse complement strand
CAAATGAATAAGCTGGTTTTTAGTGGGGCCAAAAACGGAAGGGGAAAGGTTAAGCGTGAAAGCAGGTATTTTAAGGCTTCAGTTTTTAAAAAAACCGTTTACCTTTTGCCTTTTGCCTTCTGCCTCATCCTGTGCGCCTGCCATACGGATAGCGGCTCGAACGGCAAAACCGTATTCAACATCAACCTGGACGAAGGCCTTACCTCCCTCGACCCGGCATTTTGCCGCAACCAGAACACTATCTGGATGGATAACCAGCTATACAATGGTCTCGTCCAGATCGACGATAGCCTGAAGGTTCAGCCCGGTATTGCCAAAACCTGGGACATATCGCCTGATGGTTTGCAATACACCTTTCACCTGCGCAATGATGTATATTTTCATGACGATCCGCTTTTCAAAAATGGCGTGGGCCGTAAAGCCGTCGCCTCCGATTTTGTATACAGCTTCGCCAGGCTGATCGATCCGAAAACGGCGGCCTCTGGTTCCTGGATATTCAGCGATAAGGTAAAGGATAAACACGCGTTCATCGCCGTTAACGATACCACCTTTCGCATACAATTAAAAGAGCCGTTCCCGCCACTGCTCACGCTGCTGACGTCGCAGATCGCCTCGGTAATACCTCACGAGGTTGCCGATCATTACGGCAAAGACTTTCGCAACCATCCCTGCGGCACCGGTCCCTTCAAATTCAAATACTGGAAAGAAGGGGAGGTGCTGGTGTTTTTGAAGAATGAAAAATACTGGGAGAAGGATAAGGACGGCAGCCCTTTACCCCACCTGGATGCCATCCGCGCCACATTTATCGGCGACAAGCAAACGGCCTTTATGGAGTTTGTTACGGGTAAGATCGATTTCCTGAACGATATCGATGGCAGCTACCGCGATGATATCCTGACCAAGTCGGGTACGGTCACCCAAAAGTATAAAGGCAGGTTCATCCTTAATTCGGCGCCGTACCTGAACACGATGTACCTGGGCATGCTGGTCGACACTTCGCTGCCTATCGTAAAGCATTCGCCGCTGCGGCTGCTCAAGATACGCCAGGCCATCAATTACGCCATCGATAAGCAAAAGATGATCAAGTACCTGCGCAACAGCATGGCTACCCCAGGCGATGCGGGTTTTGTGCCTGCCGGTATGCCGGGCTTCGACAATAAGCTGGTAAAAGGATATACTTACAATCCCGAAAAGGCGCGTCAATTGATAGCCGAATGCGGCTACCCGGATTGCAAGGGGCTGCCCGAGATCGTGCTGACCACCACCATAGGCTACCGCGACCTGATTGAATACGTGCAGGGGCAACTGGAGCAGGTGGGTATCAATGTGCGCGTCGAGATCGTGCAGAGCGCCAGCTTGCGCGAGCTGGTGGCCAAAAACGGCGTCAATTTCTTTTATGGTTCTTGGATTGCCGATTATCCCGACGCCGAAAACTACCTGCTGCTGTTTTATTCCAAAAACAAAATACCATGGGGGCCGAACTATACGGGTTTCAGCAATAAGCAGTTCGACTGCCTGTTCGAGCAGTCGTACCACGAAAGAGACGACCAAAAGCGCTATGCCCTGTATCGCCAGATGGATAATATCGTCATGCAGAACGCGCCCGTTGTCATCCTATATTACGACAAGCTGGTGAACCTGTACCAGAACAACATCACCGGCTACAGCAAGAACGCGTTGAATTTACTGGTGCTGAAGCGACTTGTAAAACACTAAGCCATAAACCGGGCTCCGGCTTATGACCTCAGACATCAATTATACTTCAAAGCATCCGCGTTGACATAGGCCGACTGGGTGTCGCTGGTCGATTCTGTTCCGGTGATCACGATAGCATCCGCGCCGATGGATTTGCCATATTTGACAAATTTGTCCTTTACACCCTCCTTGCCGGAGTTAGGGTAGGTCATATGGCCGATGACCTTGTAAGGCTTCGTCACATCGTGAGCCGAATAGAATACATCCACCGAAGTTGTGGGTGACAACTTGTCGCCGATATAGGTTACCATGCACGACGATAACAGCAGGCTTATACCGATAGCAATAAGGTAGTTTTTCATCGCTTTAATATTTAAATAAATTTAACCATAAGACGGAGAAATAGCACTGTAAGTTAGCGCCTTTTGTGTAATAATCCTATTACGATGATCTGGTAATGAGCGAATTATGACGAATGCGTTAGATTTTACGGTGGGCAGGCCCCGGAGTTGTAAGTCCGGGCTAACCGGGCCGACATTAGGCTGATGCTTATAGCAGCGCATTTCTATTTGAATTTTATACAGGAGTATTTTATATTTACCAGATAACTTTTAGCCTAATTCCTTGTCGTTATGAAAAACCCTTATCTGTGGCTCTATTGTAGCAATTGTGTTAATTTTATCAACGTTTTCCTGTAAAAAGAACCCATACATACAAAAGCCGGGGGTATGTTACCCCTCCCTATTAATCCTGCTGCTTCGGACACAAACTTATTACTGGAGTGTGTTTGACGGCACCACTCAAAAATATTGGGTTTATAATTTAACTATGAGCTATAATATTCATCCATAAAGCAGAAGGTTTATGAAACGGGACATTTTTAGTTTGGCAGGGTTCTTATGTCTTGCTGTCATTTCGTGTAAAAAGCCGGGAGTCCATGAAGAAACTGTTCCCGCACCTATTCATTTTGAAGTCCTTGACAAGAGCGGTAACAGCCTGGTACATTCGATAAAGGACGCCCTGGTCGTTTCCTATACCATGAACGGGACGCAGGTCAGTTCCCCGCTTACAATTTATAAGGTCCAGGTATCATCGACGGACACTATGTCCGTCGATGAATACAATGGTTTTGTTATTACTGACCTGGATCCAGCCACCCACCAGGGTTACATTTCAAGCCCGAGCGCTGCCGGCGTCCGCAACTTCAGCCTAAGTCTGAATGGTAGAAACATCGGGACCATTTACCTGGACTACTGGGGTTATATGGCGCTTTCATACCCGCCGCCTGCATCGTCGGCTTTTACATTTGACGGTGCGGTGGTCAAGTCAGCTACTTTATCCGGCGCTTATAGCAATGGTACAAGCGTGGTGTCAGCAAACGGCACAGGCAGCGATGTGATCGAATTACTACAGGCTCAATAAAGAATTAGCCAGAGGACAGATAGTCAAACGTACGGATGAAGTCCTCCGAATATGTTTTGCGTCAGTTCCCTGCCCTGGGGGGGCGGCTGTTTTCCCCCCTTCTTCCTCCTCCTTCACCAAGGAAGGAACGATGTGTTTCAGTACTCATTTTTTAATTCTTACGAATAAAAGTGATCATAAGACTATTAAAGGCGTAAGTAACAAAAACCTCGTTATCACCAAGCGGCTGGTTTAGCGCGCTTACCTTCTCCAGTCCCTAAAATCATGTGTAAAAAATTTGCAATTATATAAGCGCTTATATAACTTGCACCTTATGAACTTTTATGAGGAGCTGGGCTACTTAGTTTTGGGCAGCCGCATGCGCCGGCTTAGCGAGGCGTTTTTATCCGAGATCAATAAAACTTACCAGTCGGTAGGCATTCCGTTTGATGCAAGCTGGTTCCCGGTATTTTATTTATTGTCGAAGAACGAGCGCCTGTCGATCAAGGAGTTGAGCGACGCGACCGGCGTTTCGCACCCGGCGGCCAGCCAACTGGTGTCGAACCTGAAGAATAAGAAACTGATCAAAACCACTACCAGCAGCCAGGACGGTCGCCTGCAGCATGTGCAGTTGACCAAAGCGGGGCATGCTTTACTGGAAAAGATATTGCCGGTATGGGATGCCGTATGCGAAGCGATGGAAGATATAGCAGCGAACGATGCGAAATGCAGCCATTTGCTGCCCGCGTTGACGGCACTCGAAGCATCGTTCCGGTCGGCGGGCCTGTCGGGCAGGATCAGCGAAAAGTTAGCCGAAAAAATTGGGCATGAGCAAGGAATTTGAGTACGGAACGGGACACTTGTCCATCGGGGTCTGCCTGGATATTGCGACGGGCAGGGCCAAAGGCGTGATCGGTCGCGATGCGCGAAAAAAGGTAACGTCCTCGTGGAAAGAGGTGCAAAAGATAGTAGAGCGCGAGATACCCGTTTACGGCATCAACACCGGTTTCGGCCCGCTGTGCGACACGCACATTTCTGAAGAAGACACTTCGACCCTGCAATACAACCTGCTCAAAAGTCACAGCGTCGGCGTGGGCAATCCCATCCCGAAGGAAATCGCCGAACTGATGCTGATCTGCAAAGTACAGGCGCTGGCACAGGGTTTTTCGGGCATCCCCGTAACCACGTTGGAACGGATTATTTGGCACATCGATAACGACATTATTCCTGTCGTTCCCGAAAAAGGCTCCGTAGGGGCCTCGGGCGACCTGGCTCCGCTGGCGCACCTGTTCCTGCCGCTGATAGGCCTGGGCGAAGTGGACGACCAGGGCAAAACAGTCCCGGCAGCCAAAATGCTGAAGGCGCATGGGCTGGAGCCTGTCAGGCTCGGCCCGAAGGAGGGCCTGGCCCTTATTAACGGCACGCAGTTTATACTATCGTTCGCCATAAAAGCCGTTCAGCGCATGCATAACGCTTTGCAGTTGGCCGACCTGGCCGGGGCGATGTCACTGGAGGGCCTGATGGGCTCGGCACGTCCGTTCGACCCGCGTTTGCATCATATTCGCCCTTACAAAGGCACTAAACTGGTTGCACACCGGCTGTTCAACCTGCTCAATAATTCGGAGATACTGAAGTCGCACGTCAATTGCGACCGCGTGCAGGACCCCTATTCGCTGCGTTGCATGCCGCAGGTACATGGCGCCTCGCGCAATGCCTGGCTGCATTTGAAGCAGTTAACGGAGATAGAGCTGAATTCGGTTACCGATAATCCCATTATTTTTAATGCCGACGATACCATCAGCGGGGGCAATTTCCACGGTCAGCCTCTGGCCCTGCCACTGGATTATGCCGCTGTTGCCGCTGCTGAATTGGGCAATATAGCCGACCGCCGCTGCTACCTGATGAGCGAAGGGCGATACGGTTTGCCTAAATTATTGACGGAACATGCCGGCCTGAATTCGGGCCTGATGATACCGCAATACACCACCGCCGCTTTGGTGACCGAGAATAAAACGCTTTGCTTCCCCGCCAGCGCCGACAGCGTACCGACTTCGCTCGGTCAGGAGGACCATGTTTCGATGGGTTCCATCAGCGGGCGGAAGCTGCACAAGGTGCTGGATAATTTGGAATACATACAGGCCATCGAGCTGCTTTATGCCGCACAGGCCATGGATTTCAGGCGGCCGCTGAAGTCGACGCCGATCATGGAGGCTTGCCATAATTACGTGCGGGAGCGGGTGCCGTTCATTAAGGAAGACCGCGTGTTTGCCGATGACATTAAGGCCCTGCACCAAATAGTAAAAGACGGTTCGCTGCTGGCTATAGCCGATGAGGTTGCTGCGCGCAATAATATAAAACTGGATAACGATGACGAGTTCGGAATTTATTAAAACCTATGCTGAGCACCCGGTATACAAAGCGCCGCGCGGTACGCAATTGCACGCCAAAAGCTGGCAAACCGAAGCGCCGCTGCGCATGCTGCTGAATAACCTCGACGCACAGGTAGCCGAAAACCCGGCCGAGCTGGTGGTTTACGGCGGCATCGGCCAGGCCGCCCGTAACCAGGAGTCGCTGCGGAAAATTATCGAACTGTTATTGGAGCTGGACGAGGACCACTCGCTGCTGGTGCAGTCGGGTAAGCCGGTGGGTATTGTCCGCAGTCACCCGCAGGCACCGAGGGTTCTGCTGGCGAACAGCAACCTGGTTCCGGCCTGGGCCACCTGGGAACATTTTAATGAATTGCGGTCGAAGGGCCTGATGATGTTCGGGCAAATGACGGCCGGCAGCTGGATATACATCGGCACGCAGGGCATTTTGCAGGGCACCTACGAGACTTTTGTGGAATGCGGCCGCCAGCATTTCAATAGCGATCTGAAGGGCAGGCTGATCGTCAGCGCCGGTCTTGGCGGCATGGGCGGCGCTCAGCCATTGGCGGCTACCATGGCGGGCGCGGTATTCCTCGGGGCTGATGTTGATGCTTCGAGGATACAAAAGCGCGTCGATACCAAATACATCGACCGGATGACGCATTCCTATGAAGAAGCCGTCGCCTGGGTAAAGGAAGCGATGACAAAAGGCGAAGAGCTTTCGGTCGGCCTGGTAAGCGATGCAGGTGATATGCTGAAACGGCTGATCAAAGACGGTATCGTACCCAATATGCTAACCGATCAGACCTCGGCCCATGACCCGCTGAATGGCTATATACCCAACGGATTAACTTTAGAACAAGCTGCAGATTTGCGTAAGAGCGATCCGGTAAAATACAAAGACCTGTCGCTGAAAAGCATGGCAAGGCATGTAGGTTTTATGCTCGACCTGCAAAAACGCGGTTCCATCACCTTCGATTATGGCAACAACATCCGTGAGTTCGCCAGACAGGGTGGCGAACCCGACGCGTTTGATTTCCAGGGCTTCACACCGCTATTTATCCGGCCTTTGTTCTGCGAAGGTAAAGGGCCGTTCCGCTGGGTGGCTTTATCCGGTGATCCGGAAGATATTTATACAACTGACCGTGCACTAACAGAAGCATTCCCTGAAAATAAGCACCTGATCAATTGGTTGGAAAAGGCGCAAAAGCAGATCGCCTTTCAAGGGCTGCCGGCGCGTATCTGCTGGTTGGGTATGGGCGAACGTGAGAAAGCCGGATTGATCTTTAACGACCTGGTAAAAACAGGCCAGGTAAAAGCGCCGATCGTGATTGGTCGCGACCATTTGGACTGCGGTTCGGTGGCATCGCCAAATCGTGAAACGGAAGCCATGAAGGACGGTTCCGACGCGGTATCCGACTGGCCGCTGCTCAACCTGATGGCAAACACAGCCGGCGGCGCAACCTGGGTATCGTTCCACCACGGCGGCGGCGTCGGTATGGGCTATTCGCAGCATGCGGGCATGGTTATTTTGGCCGATGGTACCGAACACGCTGCGACATGCCTGAAACGCGTACTTTACAACGACCCTGCTATGGGCATCTTCCGGCATACCGATGCCGGTTATGAGCAGGCGGAGGCAACGGCAGCACAATTTGATCTGAAAATATAACTATGGGAATTGCCATTATGAGCGATAGCGAAGAAACCGTTACGTATCATTATCAATAACAGCGTCATGAATATAATCCTCAATAGATGCTTCACTATGTTCAGCATGACAAATAAAATATGACACTCATCGGCCCATTTACCCAGGTGCTTCCTTTGACCGGTATGCCGCTCAAAGGCGCTGTTGCGGATGACGCATTGCAAGTCATTCCGAACGGCGGCGTATTGACTGAGAGCGGATTGATCTTGGCGGTAGGCGATTTTGAAAAACTAAGAAAGGATCAGCCAAAATCCCAAATACAGGAAGTTCAAGGTGATCATGTGCTGCTGCCTGGTTTTGTCGATTGCCATACGCATTTATGTTTCGCCGGGAACCGGTCAAAGGATTATGCGTTGCGCATAGCCGGCAAAAGCTACCTGGAAATCGCCAGGGCCGGAGGCGGTATCTGGGACTCGGTAACGCAAACGCGGCAGGCGAGTGAAACGCAATTGGCAGAATTACTGAAAGAACGTATCGCGCGTCACTCCAAAGAAGGTGTAACAACCATCGAAGTGAAAAGTGGTTACGGGCTGAATGTCGAACAGGAACTAAAACAATTACGGGCCATTAAAAAGGCCTCGGAAAATAGTAAAGCGGATATCATCGCCACTTGCCTTGCCGCGCACATCCCGCCGCGGGATTTCTCCGGCTCTGCATCCGTTTACCTGGAATATTTATTGAACTATGTGTTGCCGAAGGTCAGTAAGGAAAAGCTCGCCAGCCGGGTCGATATTTTTATCGAGGTGAGCGCCTTTAATTCGACCGACGCCACCGATTACCTGCGCGCTGCAAAGCAAATGGGCTTTGAAGTGACCATTCATGCCGACCAGTTTACAACCGGCGGCAGTGAGGTGGCCGTGAATGTTGGCGCCTTATCGGCCGATCACCTCGAAGCGAGTACCGAAAAAGAAATTAAAAAGTTAGCTGCTTCCGAAACGGTTGCAGTTGTATTGCCGGGCGCATCCTTAGGTTTGGGTATAGGTTTTGCCCCCGCTCGAAAATTGCTCGACGCGGGGGCATGCCTGGCTATCGCCAGCGACTGGAACCCGGGTTCGGCCCCAATGGGCGACCTGCTGATGCAAGCCTCGGTATTGAGCGCCTTTGAAAAGCTGACCACCGCCGAAACCTTCGCAGGGCTTACCTATCGGGCGGCAAAAGCCTTAAATTTGAACGACAGAGGATCGCTGGAAAACGGCAGCATAGCCGACATGCAGGCTTATCCCTGTAAGGACTATCGTGAGATATTATACCATCAAGGCAAATTGAAACCGGCGCAGGTATGGAAAGCGTCTGAACCGGTGATATAAATGATTAAATGATTGCGATGATCCGGTTGATAAATGACCTGATGACGCAATGACTCAATGACAATAACCGATATGCAACTCATAGAATGCGTTCCCAACTTCAGCGAAGGCCGCGACCTCGCTATCATCAAACAGATCACCGATGAGATAGAATCGGTTGAGGGTGTGCGGCTGTTGAACGTCGACCCAGGAAAGGCTACGAACCGCACCGTGGTTACTTTTGTGGGCGAGCCCGAAAAGGTGACCGAAGCGGCATTCCTGGCTATTAAAAAAGCCGGTGAGCTGATCGATATGAGCCAGCATCATGGCGAGCACCCGCGCATGGGCGCTACCGATGTTTGCCCGCTGATCCCGATCAGCAACATTAGCATGGAGGAAACAGCGGAGTATGCAACGAAACTGGCTGAACGCGTGGGAAAGGAACTGCATATTCCGGTCTACTTATATGAGTACGCCCAGCCGGACAAAAGCCGCAGCAACCTGTCGATCATCCGGGCAGGCGAATACGAGGGCTTTTTTAAGAAGATCAAACAGCCGGAGTGGAAACCCGATTTCGGTCCGGCGGAGTTTGACGCCAAGTGCGGCGGTACCGTCATTGGCGCCCGTGATTTTCTCATCGCCTACAATGTCAACCTTAATACTACTTCGGTACGGAGGGCCAATTCTATCGCTTTCGATGTACGTGAGGCCGGCCGCGTCATGCGCGAGGGCGACCCGATAACCGGCAAGATCATTACCGACGAGCATGGTAAAGCGCGCTCCATTCCTGGTTCGTTGAAGGCGGTGAAGGCCATTGGCTGGTACATCGAGGAGTATGGTATCGCGCAAATATCGATGAACCTGACCAACATCGAAGTCACACCCGTTCACAAGGCTTTCGACGAAGTGTGCAACAAGGCTAATGACCGTGGCATCCGTGTTACCGGCAGCGAACTGGTGGGTTTGATCCCGCTTAAGTCCATGCTCGATGCGGGTAAGTATTTCCTGGCCAAACAGCAGCGTTCCACCGGCGTAAGCGAAAAGGAACTGGTGCGTATCGCCATCAAATCGATGGGGCTGGACGAACTGTCGCCGTTCAAACCCGAAGAACGCATTATCGAATACCTGTTGAAAGACAAAGCTGACAGCAAGCTGGTTAGCATGACCCTGGCCGACTTTGCTGATGAGACTGCCAGCGAAAGCCCCGCGCCGGGCGGCGGTTCTATTTCGGCGTATGTAGGTGCCCTGGGCGCTTCGCTCGCCGCTATGGTGGCCAATCTTTCGGCGCATAAGCGTGGCTGGGACGATCGCTGGGAAGAGTTCAGCGAGTGGGCCGAACGCGGGCAGCATTATAAGAACGAGCTGACCAAACTGGTTGATAAGGACACCATCGCATTCAACCAGATCATGCAGGCTTTCGACCTGCCCAAAGGCACCACCGAGGAAAAAACCGCCCGGACCGAAGCTATACAAGCCGCTACCAAATACGCCATCGAGGTGCCATTTAACGTGATGAAGCTGGCCTACCAGAGCATGGAAGTCATCCGCGCGATGGCTGAAACCGGCAACCCAAACTCCGTGACAGATGCCGGCGTGGCCGCCCTTTGCGCACGTACCGCCGTGCTGGGCGCCTGGCTAAACGTGAAGATCAACGCCTCGGGCTATAACGATAAACGCTATACCACGGAAATTCTCGCCGAAGGCGAGGCCCTCCGCCAAATGGCCCTCGACCGCGAGGCCGAGATTTTGGAAATTGTGAACGGAAAGATCGGTTGATATCGGAAATAAGGGGCTAAGCCACATCGCGCAACTTCAAACATCCCAATTGTAACTTAAAACTTACAGCGCCCGGCTGCCTTCGTGCCTTGCATTTCTCAAGACCCAGGCTTAATTTTAATGTATAATTTGCAGGTATCCAACTGCCCGCAATTCGTTATCTAAACTCACCGGCCCCCTAACGCCGGCTGTCATTCATTGTTACTAAATCTGATTTGTAATGAAAAAAAATGTTTTACTTACTGCAATTGCATTATTGCCGCTAACCATTCTGTTCGCCGAATGCAGCCCAATGCTGGCCGGCATGATGCATGAAGACGCCGAGGCATCCATTGATGCAGCGAACGGTCATTACACCGGCGATTCGCCCTATAACTTCAAGGGCCAGACCGTGAACGAAAATGTCGGCTTCCTGATGAGCGAACCCTTCTATACGAGTATAGGAAGCCCCCCATCCGGGATCGGCGGTTATTTCGATCAGCCCGATCCATTGGGTAATGGTCAGCAAATTGGCGGAGGGCCGTCCAACGGCGCCGGACACGCTAATTGTAACTTTAGCCAATTACCGGTCACGCCTCCTCCAGCGCGTTATTTTTCGCTTTCGGAAGAGCTTCAACTGGTAGGTAAAGGTTTCAAGGTCGGTCCCACCGACGGCACCGGCAGCGAAGCCGATCATCTGTATTACCTGGAGATACCCGTGCTGGCAAACTACAATATGAAGATAAAAGGCGGCAATGAATTGCGCTTTGGGTTCGGCCCGTACATTGCGGCAGGCCTGTTCGGGCATTATAGCGAATCGTTCAACGGCACGGACGATTCCGGCAGCCTGAAGTTTGGAGGCAGCGACGGGGACTATAAGCGCATGGACTATGGCATTGCGCTTAATGCGGCGTATATGATTACACCCAAGATAAGCGTAGCCTTAAACTACGACTTCGGGCTCGCCAATGTAAATCTTACGCAGGGCGATAACCTGTACAACCGCAGCTTTGGGCTGAGTTTAGGGTACAGGATAAAATAAGCCGCAGGCGTCTTGGCGGCTTGTTTCTTTTACATAGAAGGTCGCAAGCTCGTTTCCTGCGGCTCTTTTATGCGTAACGCTATACGTTGTATTCGGTTTTTACTTCCACTCCCCCGGTAAGCGTTTGATATACCACGCAATACCTTTCGGTCAACTTTTTCAGGGCCGCCATTTGCTCTTCGCCGGCGTCTGTATCCAGGTCGAAATACAGGCGGATAACCTTAAATCCCACCGGAACCTCTTTGCTCAGCCCCAACGTCCCTTTAAAATCAAGATCGCCTTCCGCCCTGACAGTACCGCCGGCGACATTTACCCCGATAGCCGTGGCCACTGCCTGCAGGGTAACGCCCGCACAAGCCACCAAAGCTTCCAGCAACATATCGCCCGAGCAGGCCAGCATGCCGGTTCCTCCCGTGGCAGGATGCAGGCCCGCTTCCACCATGGCCCTTCCCGTTTCCACTTTGCACGAGATACTTTCGCCGAGCTTTCCTTCGGCTTTTAAGGTGATGATCGCCGATTCGGGGTGCTCGCGGTATTTATCCTTGAGCGGCGCCTGCAGGTTTTTGAGTTCCGTACCATTCATGACCACAAGTTACAAAAAAGTCCCGCTGCACCTATTCACCATTCACCATTCACTATTCACCATTCACTATTCACCATTCACTATTCCACCACCACCTCAATTTTATTTATTAGAAATTAATAATTAATATTACGACAAAAAAATATATCCTAATTATTAAAAATTTTATGAACCAAAACTTTTCCTTTTCCAAATTCAAATTGACAAAAAAATTGATCGTTGTTGCTATGGTCTCCCTGCCATTGGTGTCATGCCTGTCAAAGGAGGACCCGGGCCCCGAAACGAGCGGCAGCTGGACCTTCGACGGAACGAAGTACACCCCCGATTTGGTGCAGCGTACCGCTTATGCGCTGGTTGCCACGCACGGCAGCAGCTTCGATGTGGACCATGCCCAGGTTACCTTTGTATTTAAAACATTGCCCACAAGCAGCGGTGTTTATAAGATGGTGGGCTTCAATGTCAATGGCGGACAGCCGGCGAACGACAACGAAGTGACAGTAGGCGCATTGGGCAATGTCCACGGAGGGCCGTTTTATAGCAGTACATTTGCAAATGAAAGCGCTAACGTAACGGTAACGAATGGCAAGATACATGTGACAGTGCCTGAAGTTTGGGCCTCCAATATCGATAAGACCGACAGCGTAAAGATCAGCGCGAATATTATCGAACAATAAAAGAATAATCTGAATAAACTTTTTCGGGGCGGACCATTGGTCCGCCTTTTTTGTTTATCGTGTTAACGTGCCGCGCCCGGGCGGATAGGAATGGCCTGCCCGGATTTTAAAATTGCCTAAACCAAAAAATCATTGCCGTGTTGCCTTAATAAAACGACTACTATTATGAAAAACCCATTTGCAAAAGACCATACCGGCGCCTGGGTGGCCACCATCGCCATCGGTGCTATCGCTGCTGCCGCCGCGGCTTACTTTTATTTTT
>JAFDZK010000120.1 GCA_018267005.1 Bacteroidota bacterium | reverse complement strand
GAAACCCTATATTATTTTAATCTGTTTGTTTATTTTTTTCAATAAAGCCGACGCACAAAACAATTGTTCAAACGTCTTTATTCATGGATACTTTATTGAGAAGTTTAAGAAACAAGAAATAATCAAAAAGTTTTCAAAAGACAACCATGAAATGCCCATAGATTATTATTACAAACAATATTTTGAGGTGTTTGACGGGGCAGCTATAGAAAGCATTATTGATTCTACCAATAAATTCAATTACAATTTTATCGTATTTCTACCGTCTCAAGACACAAATGATTTAATTAAGGAATACTGTAAGGATCAATCTAATTCAATTATTCAAAATAAGCCGTTTGTTACTAAGTCTGAGGCCAATTTCTTTGAAGATCAGGAAGAATCTAACTCGCGGTACTTGTTTAAATTTTATTATGCCGAGTATAAAGCTTTAAAGATCGTAATTCCAAATAGCCCGGATAATGCGCTTGAACTAAATATTCCTTACAACAAATCAATCGCCAATCTGAACTGCTATTTTGTCTTCGACACTATAGTTTTACAGCCAATACAGAAAATTAACAGCAGTAAGGTTATACCCTTTGATGTTAATAAAGGAAATTTACCCCATGAGGCCGGGCACTCCTTGCCAAATCACTGACCTGCGGATTCGTTTACAATAAAACAATGATAAAGGTGACTTGTATTTTCATGTTATTGCTGGCTTTTTCATCTGGGAGGTCGCAAAAAATTGTCAAATATGAGCATATAAAGTACATAGGATTTTCTTATAGCGGCACATTAAACAAAAGCTTTCTTAATAAACGGATACTGTTTTTAAAAGGAGCCGATACCATCGTCTTTAACCTTAAAATACCATTTGACAAAAAGACTAAAAACATTTTCGATCCCGGCATTTTTTACAATTGCCAGTTAAAGCAGGACACGCTATATTCCTTTGAGCTTGAACAAAGCGCAGTTGTAGACATTTCTAAAGAGCTGAATAGTTATTATAAAACCAATTGCCTTTTTACACAGGCTAAAGGCTCACAATTTCGGGAGATCAGGAAAGATACAAAATATAGTTACGCAATTACAGGCGGGATGTTTATTGATATTGACCATATACTTTTTAAGATCGTCAAAATGACCCCTGCCAGTAATTGCACCATGCAGTTATGATACGCAGCACAACTGCTATCTTTTTTTAGGGTGTTTCTATTAGAAACCTATTTTATGCTGATGATATTAAAGGATTATGTTTTATAAAAGGGAAAGTGAAGAACTGAACAGTAAATTAAACCGACCGTCTAAATCGTTCTCCAAGTTAATCAGGCTTATCAAATTCTACAGGGTGTATTCTGCTGTAACCCAAACTTATCCTGCGCCAATGCACAGCCCGGTTAAGATCAAACATTTGATGTATCGGATATGCGCTTTGAATTATCATTATTCCGATCAGTTTTATGAGTTGCATCTAAAAATTTCGCACCGTTCGTTGCCGGCGATAGTGCCTGAAGAGCAGCAGGCAAAGAAAGGAGATAATTAGCAGGGCGTTGCTTCGCCCGGGCTATTCACTACAAGTCCTCATTTCATTCCGGGCTTTCCGTTACTATCCCTAACGCTTTTATTAAATCCCGCTATCCTGGTGACTATTCCACGCATTACACCTTCCTGCCCTTTTCACTTTCGCTAAACCGGAAGGAGTAATGCCTTTTTCAAAGGTGTATTCCGTTTCGTTCATTCCTTCGACTCATTATCACTCGCTCATCCATTCACGAAACCAAATACTGCTCCTTTTTTCTTAGACCTGTAAAGCTTTTTACTCTTTGGCCTTGTGCTACAGCAAAGGTATTAATGGCATTGCCGTCAGGCAAGGTCTTTCGCTTCGTTGCACTTCGCTCGGCCACAGGTTTTTGAAAAATAATCTTCCTCTCTTTTCAATGGTACGCTTCGCGCGGATTGTTGAGAGCGTATTTTTTTTCAAAAAACCTTGCCTGTCGGCCCTGCCATTCAAAATGGTTGCTTACAAAAGGCCAATGAGGCGTTCAGCCGAATTGGGCTTGGATAAACATCTTAAAAAATCAGGGTATGAAAACCACCGCAAAGACAGGAACAAAACAACATGATTTGTATCAGCAGGTAACCGACTATGTTATTGCTGAATTGGGAAAGGGCAACGTAGTATGGCAAAAAGGCTGGCATAGCTACGGACTGCCGAAGAACATTATATCAGGACACCGCTACAGGGGATGGAATGTCTTTTGGCTGAATTTCCTCACGATTAAACAGGAGTACGCCACCCCGTATTTTATCACATTCAAACAAGCGCAGGAAGCTGGCGGCCATATCAAAAAAGGTGAAAAGGGTATCCATATCATCTTTTGGGCGGCTATTGAGGATAAGACCAAAATGGTAACTATCAGGGATGCCAGCGGGCAGGACAAAGAAATCCACCCGATGTTCCGCGTACCCAAACAACATATCGTATTCAATATTGACCAGACCGAAGGCATCGTATTCCCCGAAACACAAATAAACCTGTTAAGCGAAGAACAGCGTTTGGAGCAATGCGAAACGATTATACGGAACATGCCTCAATGTCCTGTTATTCAGCACAGGGGTAGCGAGGCATTTTACCAGCCCTCCGCCGATACGGTTACGATGCCGTTGTTCGGCCTGTTTCATACCGAAGCAGAATATTATACTACGCTTTTTCATGAACTGGCGCACAGCACAGGGCATGCAAGCAGGCTGAACCGTAAGGAGATTACCGAACCGTCCCGTTTTGGCAGTGAACCTTACAGCCGTGAAGAACTGACCGCAGAACTGACAGCGGCGTTCCTGTGTGCAGTTTGCGGCATCGGACAACAAACCATCATTAACAGTATTGCCTACCTCGATGGCTGGCTGGATGCCTTACGAAATGATAAAACTTTAATCCTGAAAGCATCCACACAGGCGCAGGCCGCCGCCGACTTCATCCTGTCCGAAAAGGACTTGCCGCAGGAGCAGGCGCAACAAAACGAATTAGCAGCATAGTAACCATTTTTTAACATCAAACCATACAGTTATGGAAATCACAGGAAGAATAACGAAAGACGCAAAGGTGAATGAAACCAAGAACAACAAAAGAGTAGTTGCCTTTTCTATTGCCATCAACGATGGGTACAAGACCAAGGACGGCGAACAGGTTAAAATGACCACCTACATCGATTGCTCTTATTGGCGCAATGACAGCATCGCACAATTTCTCAAAAAAGGCACGCTGGTAGGGCTATACGGCAGGCTGGGCGTATCAGCATGGAAGAATAAAAACAATGAACCGCAGGCATCCATCACTTTCCACACCAATGACATCAAGCTGTTAGGAAGAGCCGCAGATCAAAAAGCAGAAAGGCACGGGACTTCAACAACAACCGAGGTCGTGTATGCGGACACCAAAGACGACCTGCCATTCTAAACACGAACCATAAACAGCATTACGATGAAACCACTAAAGACGTTAAACAACAGCCAAAAGGCAAAGCTATTGCACGAGCTGTTTCCCGATGAAATGCCCGCAGTAGTCGACTTCCTGAAAGGCTATTCAGAGGCTTTTAAAGAGCATGAAGATATGAACAGGAGGGCTTGGAAAAACCCGCTGTTCAGCTTTGATTTTTGGCTTACGCTGGTCAATTGGACAGATACTATCCTTACCAATAACGGCAAACGCATCACCAACAGCGCAAGTCTTTTTGCAGACCAGCTTTTCGATGGCCACACTGCCATGTATGTCACCGACTGCCTGAAAACCTACATCACCATCAGGCGACACCCAAATACAAAATTCGTTCATGCGGTCAATATGCTTTTCGCATGACCGCCCATTATCTCACTTTAAAAATTAAATAGTATGACAACGCAAACAGCAAAATCAAAAAAGGCTTCGGTTAAAAAGACCATAGCAAAAAAGGCCACCGCCAAAAAAAGCGTTCAACCTGTGAACACCGAAACAATCGCGGAAGGCGAGTATAAGGACGTGGCTATTGCAGAAATCGACTTTAGCAAGAACTACCGCAGGTATTATTCAAAATCAAATTTGGAAGAATTTGCAATTGAACTGGCGGCACAGGGTATTATTATTCATCCGCTTACCTTACGGCCATCAACATCGGGCAGGTATGAGCTCGTATCAGGGGAACGCCGCTTAAGAGCGGCAACGATGGCGGGATTTTGGAAAGTACCCGCTATGGTCAGGGTATTGACGGACGAGCAAGTTAAAGAAATTCAGTTGGCTGAAAACCTGCAACGGGAAGACCCGCACCCAATGGACGAGGCGCACGCTGTCGGTCAAATGCTTGAAAGCAGAAAAACCATTGAGGATGTTTCTGGTCGGCTCGGCAAATCGAAAACGTGGGTATATAGCCGTATCAAGTTATTGGATTTGATTGAGCTTGTTCAGGAAATGTTTTATGCCGATGTGATCACCCTTCAGGAAGCCTATGAGATTGCCTCCATATCAGCAGCATCGCAACAGGAATTTTTTGAGCAGTATTGCTCTGACTGGAAGAAGCAGGAAAACTTTAGGGTAGGCAATCTACGCCACCAGCTTTCACGGTTTAAATACGACCTGAAAAAAGCGCCCTTCAACACTAAAGACAAAAAGCTGGTGCCTGATATGGGCGCATGTACCAACTGCCCCTTTAATTCGGCGACACTTAAAAGCCTCTTTCCCGAAATGGCAGAACAGGCGATTTGCACGAAGAAAGAATGCTACCAATCAAAATGTAGGGCGCATTTTTTAGGGCTATTTCAAAAAGCATTAAAAGAAGTTCAGCCAGTCGCATTGGTCTATGACTGGAATTTCTCGCAGGAATACCAGCAATTGATCGATAGCATGGAAGCCGTTGAACTGCCGATACATGCTAAAAATCAGGTCAGCATTTTGCAACCGCCTGTTGCCCCCGACAAGCAGGATTTTATGGATAACCCTTATTTGATAGATGATGAATACGAGGAAGATGAAAATTTGGAAATACCCGAAAATGCCGAATTTGACGAGGATAGCTACAAAGCGGCACTGTATGAGTACGAAGCAGACTTGCAGGAATACGAACAGGCCATTCAAAACGGCGAACTGCTTAAAGCCTTGCTGGTTAGCGATACGCAGGTAACGCCCATCATGATTTCAACGGAAGTACCCAAATTCCTGCAACCCAAAGAAACAGCGACTACCGCGAAGCAGGTACAGGAAGCCATTAAGGAAGGAACGATAACCCCTGAATTGTTGCAAGCGGAAATTACACGCCTCAATACGAGGGAGCAAAGGGCAAAAGAACTGGACATTGAAAAGATACAGTTATGCGTTCACACCACCTTTATGCAGGTAGGTTGCGAACCCGAAAACATTATTGCTATCACCGATGCAGACTTGATTGCCGCAAGATTATTAGTGTACCAGTCATTGGATTGGTCGGCACGCAACACCGTAGATGCCGTTCTGTTCGCAAATGGTACGCACAGCGAGGAAACCTCTTTTTATGAAATGTTGCAGAACCTTAGCGAACGGCAACACAGCTTCCTGATACGAATGGCTATTGGCTGTAAAAGCGACAGCAAATTTCCCAATAATGATACAGGCCGAACACTCTATAAAGTGGCCGAAAGCGCGGGTGTTGATGTCGGTACTATTGAAGCAGAGCAACAACAAAAAGCCAACGTAAGAGAACAAAGGCTCAAAGAACGGATTACAGAAATCGAAAAGCAGACGGAAAAGCTACAGGTAAAAACAGCAGATGAAGTTGAATAATTAAACCGTGCGCCGCCGGTATAGCGGCGCATTTTTTATCATGTTACAATTTGAACAGATAAGCTCCGCATATATTCGGCGGGTAAAGCGATACAATGTTGCAAGCAAAAAGCTCGATGATATAGTAACTGACCTGCAACAAAAACTGGCAACTATAGAGAATGAAAGGCAGAAATTAAAATATCCGTACTGGACAGAAAAGTTGTTACGGCCTGTGCTTAATTCAATAAAAAAAGAACTGCCTAATTGGGTGTGCGACGATAAACGACTTTCACCAATGGGGTTGGGTTGCAGGGTGAGCGTATTCTTTTGTAAACGTGGCCTGCCTCCGACTGCAGGCAAGTGGTTGCAGGGCAATAGCATTTACATTGTTTTTCTTCCAGGAGAGTTGGATAAGGGACAGTTATTGTATGAGACGGGAGAACGTACAACCCGTTTTCAATCGGGGACTATTGGTGAGATCAACGGTTTCAACCAAATCACCAAGCCTCTTGAAAGCATAGAGGAAGCTGTTTTATTTCTAAAAAATCAGATAGATGCCCGTTCAGAATTAACAACCTGATTTTTGTTGCCACAAAGAAGTCCAGTCGCACGGGCTTCTTTCTTTTCCCGGACACAAAAGAAAGAAGCAAAGAAAATCACGGTGATTGATGGCATTGGTACTGGTGATAATAAAAGGTTAAAAGATTGAGTTGATTTCTTAACTATTATGACATTTTATATAAATTAGACAAAAGGATAAATCTATGTTTCTGCTTACATCATTTTATATCGTTGGGATCACATTCATTTTGTTATCCCTCTATTTAAGCTACTGGCGCGGCAAACGTAAGTTCAACAGGAGAAATGCCTTTGGCAGAGAGGAATTCAGCTCTTATGAAAAATCTTTGATGAACGGCTGGACGGAGAACTTCGCCTCTTTCCTTTCCATATTGCTGATGATACTGGGCATTATTCTTCTACTGTTTGCCTATTTCGATAGCAAGGACATCATGAGGGTTACGCATTGGTAAGATAATTGGGATAGGGCTTAAAAAATAAAATCCTCCGGCACTCGCTGCAAGAGGATTTTAAACCTAAACCTTATCACAATTTTTGTGAGATTCAAATATAAATTTTTCGTTTGCTCATTGCAAATACATTATGCCGCAATTTCAGGCCGTTGCAGCATTCGTCAATTTGGCTAATAAATTATTGCCCGTTCCAGGTACTATAATAAAAAAGAAAACAAGGGGTAAGGGTTTAGAAGTGAACCATTCACTATAGTGTCAATTTACTTTTTTCCAGAAGATCGCCGGATTTGCAGCGGAGTAAAGCTTTGTCTTATCAGTGCTTAGATAAAGTCTTTTAATAGAAAAATCAGGGATTATCGTTGGCTCACGATATTCGCCCTCGTCTAAAATTTCATATAGAATTTCCGGAATGCTTGTTTGCATCTGCCATTCATCGTTTGTACCCTTTACTTTTTCCCATTTATGGTTAATAGCGATGTAACCCAGCTTTCCCGACATCACAAGGAAAGTATCTCTGACCAAATATAGTTTGGAAACTTTTTTTGAAAATAAGGCTTCTGAACTATCTAAATACTCACGTGTATATATATTCGATTTATTTTTGTTAAATCTCTGGCAACCATTGCATGATAACCCAATCAGTAAAACAAAAAAGATTCTTCTCATAATCAAAAGCGTTTCAGTGCATTTCAGATGTTAAAATTAGTGAAATAGAAATACCTGCTGTTCGCCTATTTCAATGGCAAAGACATTATTAGGATCGCGCGTTGGTAAGATAATTTGGGATAGGGTTTAAAAAATAAAATCCTCCGACACTGGATGCAAGAGGATTTTAAACCTAAACCTTATTTACAAATATGATTTGTGGGGATTCAAATATAAATTTTTAGCTCGCTTATTGCAAATGCTTTATGCGGCTATTTCAGGCCGTTGCAACATGATGGAAGGCATTTTAACGATCAGCCTTTCCTTTAACATTCCCATATCTGCACTGACCTTTTGAGCAACGATCTTGGCATATATCTGTGTTGTCTTTATGGACTTATGCCCTAAAAGGGCGCTCACTGTTTCGAGCGGCACGCCATTGGCTAATGTAACCGTTGTTGCAAAAGTATGACGGGCGGTATGTGTTGTTAGCTCTTTTTTGATGCCGCATAAATCCGCAATCTCTTTTAGATAAGCGTTATATTTCTGATTGCTATTTATCGGCAGTAAAACATTATGCTCGATACAATAAGGATCATTTTCGTATTTTGCAATAATCTCTTTAGCTATGGGCAGTAAGGGGACGTTTTCCCTGCAAACTGCTTTGGTCACTTTCTGCCTGTTCTTGACGATCCATTGTTCGCCGTCAAAATGGGTGACAACATTGTCCCTGGTCAGTTTGCTCGTATCCTTGTAAGCAAAACCTGTAAAGCACATGAATAGGTAAGCATTCTTTACATGCTCCAACCGTTCAACAGGCATTTGCTTATTATGCAGAATAAGTATTTCATTCTCATCAAGAATATCTCTTTCGGGTTCTATATAGCTGCATTGGTAAGCACAAAGCGGGTTGTTAGCGACCCATCCCCTGGCTACCACATTCGTAATTACTCCACGGATTGTTTTTAAATACTTGTTAGCAGTATTGCTTTCGATACCTTGCTGGAGCATCAGGAAATCCACAAAATCCTCAGCAAAGGAAAGCGTGATTTTATTCAGTGGAATATCTGTTGAACGAAAAGCGTGTTGCAGGAAGCTCGCGGCTTTATCTCTGGTGGTGTTCCATTTGGTGAGGGTTGCTTTTGCCCTCTTTTTCTTTTCTACTTTTTCTGCTATCCTTTGTATAGCCAGGTCGATAGCCTCCATTAAGCCTTTTGTCCTTTCCTGTTTGTTTTGATAGGCAGCCTTAACCATAGTTGCGGATACAAATTCGTTGTCAAGGCATAACGCATCATATTTCTTCCTGATAGTGACGCGAGCTGTTTCAATGGCATTGTTGATCAGCCGGGCTTCCTGGGAACTGCCTTTTACAGTGCCACTTTCCTGATTCCAATTTTCAATCCGTACTTTTTGACCCAGTGAAATTTCTGCTCTTTTTCCTTCAACGGTTAGTCTGATAATGATGGTCGCTTTACCATCTTTCGTCATACGTGATTTTTCCAGCAATACAAGCAGTGAAAGATCTTCATTTACTTTCATGACATAAAAATTTTAAGTGAACGATTAATAGTTCGCTCGATCCTAAAAGCCTTGCAAGGAAATATCAGTCGAGGGTAGCAAATTTCGCAACATTGAATGCTACCCGAATAGCTACCCGTAGAGATTAGAAATGATTGTTAGAATTTAATATCCTTTTTTTCAAAAAACCGCTTAGGAATGCGGTTTAAAGCAAAAAAGCCTTACTAAGTAAGGCTTTCTGCGGACCGGACGGCACCGCTTAGCGGAATGGACGGGACTCGAACCCGCGACCCCATGCGTGACAGGCATGTATTCTAACCAGCTGAACTACCACTCCGTTGGGGCTGCAAATATAGCCAGCTTTTTTTATTCCGCAAGGATTTTTTTGAAATCTTGCTAAGGGGTAAAGCGGTGCGCTCTTTTTATTTCATAGCGAATTCCTTATTATCAGCTTCAACCATTTTTTTAAATAAAGCGTCGAATTCAGCAGCCTTTGAAGCAGGAACAAAGTCCTTTTTTAATTTGAACGTTCGTGTGAGAACAAGTTTACTGCCCATCATTTTCGGCACTATACTAAAGTCAAGGATGTCATCGCTGAGCGTCACCGGTTGTGGTGCCTCAATCATTTTTCTGCCGGCAGGTAAAGTAAGGGTTATGGTTTCGGTTTGTTTGTCCATGTAAAACATTTGACTGACATCTATTCCGGTAGTTCGCGGCAAAATGATCTGGAAATCAGATGGCGTAAATTTATCCGACCAGGGAAGCGAAAATATCGACAGTCCGGCGACGCTTTTTACCAGGTTTTTCAGGGAATAATCGGCCTTCATATAGATAGTGTCTTTCCCGGGATCCATACCCCTGAACGAAATGCCGCTGACGTCGTTGTCGGGGTATTGTTCGGTAATGGATTCTTTAATTTTTTTGATCTGGTCCTTTTGCGACAGGTCCTTGTAAATTTCCCGTATGTTGGCCGCTAAAGCAGCTGTTTTATAAGTATTCTCATCCACTATAAAATCATTTCCACTGATGGCTATGTTAACAGAACTGCTGGCAATATTTTGATGGCGGTTAGCGGGATTGAGGTATTTAATGGTATTTGAACCATCTCCGCCGATGTCAAGCATGGTTGAGTTCACAGAGGGGCTGTAAAGCGATTGGAACGGCAGGTATTTGGAGGTAAGTTCAAAATAGTAATCCTGGTTATTCATCCTGACCCTGGCCATGCAATGATTAAAATCGATACTTGGGAGCAACATGGTATTGAGTCCATATTCACGGGTTTTCACCAACACTAACTGGGCTTTAATATTAGCCTCTTTGCACATGGTTACAAACAGGGTCGATACATCCTTACAATCTCCAATGCGGGTATTGATAACGTCAGCAGGATTTTGGGGTACAATGCCGCTTTGCCGGAATGATACCGAACTGTAACTGATATTATTGGTAATATAGTTGTATATTTTCTCCACTTTCTGCATATCAGTTAACCTGGTATTCGAACCGAAAAGGCCTTGTATCACTTCCTTTACTTCGAAATTGGTGCGAGCCTTCGCAGATGCGATATCATCGTACCAATCTGAAATAAATTTCCAATCGGGTATCGAGGTAATATATAGCACGTTGGCCACGTCGGCAAGCGCAGGCATTTTATCTTCATACTGCACGGATTTCGAATTAGCCGATTTCCAAACGTACAGGTCAAATTCGTCGGCGCTTGTTTTTTGCGGCTCAATATTTTGCTGTGAGAATTTATAATTGAATTTTTTGTTTTTGCTGATCAGCAGCGAAAACCTGGTATTCACATGCGGCGCATCGTCAGTAAAATAAAACGAATCCCAGAAATGGCTCGCTAACTTACCTTTGAAGTAATTTTCTGTTTTGTAACGAATGCTGATCACATCACCGATCTCGAGGTTGGTAAATACCAGTTTACTTTCATCTTTTTCGGCAGGTATTTTATTGCCGTTAGCTTTTATTACCTCCGCAGTTTCAACTGACAAGTCCTGGCCGTTATCATAATCGATGTCATATTCTTTCCAGGTATCAATACCTTTTTGATTAAGGATCTTGGCCACAATATAGTACCTGGCCTCTGAGCCGCCATTTTCATAAACAACCCTTTGTACTTCGTTGTCGAGCACTACATAACTATCGTCAGGATAGTCAGATATTTTTGGAGCGTTTTTTACAATAGCATCTATATCGGGCTCAGTAAAATAGCTGAACACCTCTCTTTTGTCCTGCAGTTTACGCAGTGATTTGATGGACTCATAGTTGGAGGGATCAAGTTGAAGCCCCTTTTGATAATATTCAATCGCTTTATCTTTCTGCCCGGCCGCTTCGTATATTTTGCCAAGAGAAGCAAAGTAGCCGGCGTTGGTCGAGAATATCTTTAGGCAATCCTGGTAAGTTTCAGCGGCTTTATCATATTGCTGCTGTTTATAATACTGTTCAGCAAGGTCCTCATAAATGCCTATGCCTATCGGGTCATTCTTTATCTCATCCTGGTAAACTTTAAGTCCTGCCGCCGCATTACCGAGGTTAAAATAAACCGCTGCCAGTTGTTTGGATATGGTATAATTGTCATTATTGTCAACATATTTTTTTATAACATTGACTGCTTCCTGTGCATTTTTACGGAGGTTTAATTCGATAAGTGCTTTGATCCACATGGCGTTTTCATTGTCAGGATACTTTTTGTATGCCTCCTCCGTAATACTTACCACCTGATCCTGGTTTTTGTTATACCCGGCAATATTCATTTTTGCCAGATAAATGAACTCTTCCCTGTAAGGATATAGCTGTTCCATCTTTTTGATCACCTGTGCAGCTTTATCATAATCCTTCTGCTCAATTAGTTCCTGGTATTTCAATGTAAGTGCGATACTGCTTTCAGGATCAGCCATTTTAATAGTTTCCTTGATCGTTTCGGCGCCTGTGCGATTATTGGTCTTGTTGAATACGTCCAGGATCAGCGTGTTCAGATAGGTGGAGTTAGGATATTCCTTCAGAAGCGGGTCCAGTATTTTTCTGGCCTCGAAGGTCTTATCTTCCCAAAGATAAGTGTTAGCCAGCAGCAACTTATCCAGGTAGTCGTCGGGCTTATTTTTGATTTGCTGTTCAAAATAGCTTTCCGCAAACTGCTCACTCCGTTTTGACGTATAGCCGGTTTCTTTTGTATAAGGCTGGGCTTTGGCAGTACAGCGTATACCGGGCAACGGAATTCCCTGGTTATCGGTAAGCCTGACCAAAAAGTTCGAGCGATTCGCATAGCTTTCGCCTATTTGCACTAATATTCGGTTATAGCCTTTATTTAATTTTATCGATTGTATATAGGTATCAAGGTCATTATTTCTTTCTTCAGGCTCGGATATGATCTGCTGGTCATTAACCCAAACTTTTACTGATCCTGATACGCCGATGCGCAGTTGCGCCTCAATATCGTTATCTGACCTCACAAACGACTGTGCAAACATGATGGAGTTATATGCATTAGCATAGTAGGTAAAATCAAACCATTTGTCATGGCGCAGGTAGGGAACTTCATGCCAGGGTACTCGGACACCCTTTTTATTGACAAAGGAGGCGGTATCGGCAGGATGATCCAGTGTCGGGTATGTTTTGTCAAAACCGCTGGTTGAGATATTTTCAAACTCGCCGGTAATAGCCCATGCATCAATCGATCCGATATGTGCATATTCCTGGTTTGCCTGGTCCGTTTTCTTTTCGGTTTCGTAATTTTTCCCAAGCATAGCGTAAGCCAGCGCCGATACGGTACCGTCGTAATTCCTGTCAGTGGCCAATTGCTGCAGGAATGCCAGGAGTTCGGGGCTTTTTTTACCAAATGATTCGTT
>JAFDZK010000011.1 GCA_018267005.1 Bacteroidota bacterium | reverse complement strand
TCAGCCCGTCGGCGTCGTTGTAGGGGTGGGCGGTAAGGTAATCCGCCGCGTCCGATTCGCTGATGCCGGCGCCGTAGGCCTGCAATTGTGTAAAGGCCGCGGTTACGCCGTTGTTGTAATGTTCGGCGGCGCTTCCGCCTACGCCCCAGCGTTTGGCTGCGTCGGCCAGCAGGAATTCCGATTCGGCATAGGTGAGTATCAAATTCGGCGCGCTGTTGTTCAGCACACCGTCGTTAAAGCGCGAATAACCGTAGGTGCCGAGCGGCTGCGGGTAAGTGGGCGTTTTGGTAATGTCGATAGCCGTGTTGCTTCCGCCCACGATATAGCCCGGCGGCATGCCCACCTGGTCGGCCGGGTCGTCGTCGGTTTGCACGTTGCCGTCAGCGTCCTGCCACCATATCCAGGCGATGACGGGCAGGCGCGGGTCGTTATTGTCCTTCAGGAAATTGATATATGTACTGCATAGTTTTACGTCGGTACTGTCCTGCCCGAAGATGGCCCAGGCGTCGCGGTTCTGCGTTACGTTATTGCCGGCCTGGTGCTGCACGATGGCGTTATCGTCGTTGCTCTGCATGGTTTTGCCCAGCACTTTGGTGACGATACTTTGCGCGGTGGTCGGGTCCACTTTGGTCAGCCGCATGCCCATGCGCAGTAGCAGCGTATTACCGAAACGTTTCCAGCGCTCGATCTGCGTGCCCGGGTCTGCCGAGTAGAATACATCCCCTGTGGGCTTGTCGTAATTGTCGTTCAGACTGTCGGTGGCTTGAGTCACCTCTTTGATCAGGTCGGTATAAATATCCTGCTGCTTATCGTAAACCGGGGTAAAAATATGGCTGTAGTAACCCAGACCGGCCTGCGAGTAGGGGATATCGCCGTACAGGTCGGTTATCCGTTCGAATACCATGGCCTTCATCAGCCGCGCTATCTGGTGCAGGTTGCGGTACTGCGGCTTGTTCAGCGTAAGCTGGTAAAGCTCGACCACGGGCTGCACCTGGTAAATGTATGAATGGTCGAAATACACGCCGAAGCCGCCTACGTTGTTCAGGTATTTATCGCCCGAATAAAAAGCGGTATTGGTCGATGCCGTGTGCTGCACAAATTCGGCTATTTCGCCCCATTCATCGTACCAGTTCTCGGCGCCGAAGTCGGTGCTGCCGGTGTACATGAGCTGCACCTCGGTGAGCAAAAAATTGGGGTTATAGCTTGAAGCGGTACTTTTTGTCGGGTCGATATTGGCGTTGGTCAGCTCTTTTTTACACGAGGCATAAGTCAGCAGAAGCATGACGGCTGCGATATAACAGATCGATCTGAATTTCATGGGTATAAATTTTATCACGTTATCCATCGTCTTACAATTTTATGTTAAGGTTAAGGCCATAGGTCCTGGAGTAGGGCACCTCCGCCGATTCAAGTCCCAGTGAATAGATTGAGGCCGAATAACTGGCTTCCGGGTCGACGTTCGGGATATGCTTCATGATGGTAAACACGTTGCGGGTTACGAAGCTGATACGAATGCCGCGTATCTTGTTGTGGAAGAACGTTCCGGGAATGTCGTACCCGACGATGATCTGCCTGAATTTGATAAAGCTGGCATCGTAGACGAACATGCCCTGGTCGGCGTTGGCCCAGTTGCCGTAATAGGTAGCCGGGTAAACTTTGTCAGTGCCAAAAAAGCCGTCTCTGCCCGGCAGCGTTTGCTTGGAAAGCCCCTGCACGTAGGCAACAAAGTTGGTGTTGGAAAACACCTTGCCGCCAAACTTGCCGTCGATAAGGAACGACAGGTTGAGGTGCCCGTACCTGAAGGTATTAGTAATGCCCCCGGCCCAGTCGGGCGTTGCCGATCCGTAATCTCTTGGAACCGACGCCGAGGGATCCGGCGCGCCGGTTGTCGGGTCGATTACGATATGCCCGCTTGCATCCGTGGCCGGTGATTGGGCAATGATCTGCAGCGGTTCTTTGCCTACGATCTGCTGGATATAGGCGATGGAACCCCAGTCGGGTGTTGCCGATCCCAGGGTAATGTAGGGCTGGCCGCCGAGCGAAAGAACTTTGCCCTTGATATAGGTGCCATTAAAATTGATATCCCAACTGAATTTATCGTATTTAAAAGGCGTACCGCCCAAAGCCAGCTCGACGCCTGTGTAGCGAAGGTTACCCACGTTCAGCAGCGCGGAATTGTAACCCGAGGTATAGTCGATGGTTACGGGCACGATGTCGTCGATCACGTGCTTCTGGTAGACGGCCAGGTCGAGACGCAGCCTGTTTTTGAAAAAGTCCATCTCGGTGCCCACTTCAAATTCACGCCTGGATGATGGCCTCAGCAAAGGGTTGGGCACGGTGGTGCTGCCTGCCACGCCCACGGGGAACGTCCCGGCCGGAACGGTCAGGGTGCCCTGTATGGCATAGCCCTGCAGGGTTTGGTACGGGCCGTCGGCTTCGCCGCCTACATCGGCATAGCTTATTCTCAGCTTGCCCATATCCATCGAAGGCATTTTCAGCAATTCGGAAAATACGAACGAGGCGCTGACCGATGGGTAGGTATAGTTGATCTTGCCCGGGGCCAGAGTTGAGTACCAGTCGCTGCGGCCGGTCAGCGTTAAATACAGGAAATTCTTGTAGCCGAAATCGGCGCTGGCATACAGGGAATTGTACTTCTCGTGGTTCAGTCCGTAGCTTTCCTGCAGGTTTTCGAGGTTGCCGATATTATACAGGAAAGGTGTGGCAAAATTCTGGCCGGACGCGGTTACATATTCCTGCTGCGACTTACGATAATTTACACCCAGTAATATGTTGGAGGTAAAGTCACTGCCAAAAGTGAATTTTTTGCCCGTGGTCAGATCGAGGTTCAATTCGCTTTGTTTAACATTCTGCTCAGACATGTCGCCGTTGATGCCCTGGTCGACCAGGTAACCTGTGCCAATCGGCTCTACATTGGTATTGCGGTCGTTGCTGTAATCATCGGCGACCTGGAAGCCAATAAAATAATTATTGTCAAAAGTGTATTTCAGGTTTGCGGAACCGATAAAACGGTTGCGACGTATCGCTCCCTGGAACTCATAGGCGGCAAAATAAGGATTGGTGGTATAAACGTCGCCGAAAGGGTTAAGCTCGTTGCCGTTAGCCACGGTACCATTGTGATTAGGCCCCGCCAGGGTGGTGATATTGATATTGGGCGGCACAAACATCGGCCCCCAGTTAAGATTGCCCACTGCGTCGGCAACATTGGGAGCATTTTTTGTATAATCTGTTACATATTCCGACGACAGGTCGAGCGTCAGGTGCTTATCTAATTTCAGGTTAGTCGCCTGGCTAAAAGTAAACCGCTGCAAACCTGCGTTGGGTATATAGCTGTTATCCTGCAGCTCGCTTGCCGAGAAGCGTGTGGCGCTGCCGTCCTCAAACCCTTTGCTGAGCGCTACGGTGTTGGTGTACCTGGCGCCATCCGTATAAAAACGCGCCAGGTTACCTTGTGCGGCTTCACGGTAGGGCCGTTTTACACCGTCGAACTGGTAAACTTCCGAGCCGTCCATCTTAGCGCCCCAACTGGATTCCATCGAGCTTAATGCGTCCGCTGCGGTTGCCGGCTTGGCTCCGTTAATGCCCTGGCCGTACACGGTTTGGAAATCGGTTTCGTCAATCACATGCTGACCCACAAAGTTGGAGTTGATCTCGACGCCCAATCCTTCGCCGGCTTTTCCTTTTTTGGTAGTGATCAAGATAACGCCGTTGGCGCCGCGATAACCGTACAGCGCCGTGGCCGCGGCGCCTTTCAATACCGAGATGGTTTCGATATCGTCGGGGTTGATGTCGCCGATGCCGTCGCCGCCGTCCTTGCCGCCGTAGCCCGTGTTCACGTCGGTGGTGGCGTAATTATTATTGATCAGCGGGATACCGTTAATCACATACAATGGTTGGCTATTACCTGTCATGGAAGTTATGCCGCGTATCACTACGTTCGACGCGCTGTTGGGCCCGGCATTTACACTGCTGACGTTTACGCCGGCAATTTTGCCTTCCAGGCCGTTAACAAAGGAGTTCTCACGGGCTTCGGTTAAGGTTGTACCCTTTACCTCGGTTACCGAGTAGCCAACGGCGCGCCGCTCTTTGGTGATACCCAGCGCTGTAACCACCACCTCCTTCAGTTCCGATGACGAAGCCTGCAGCTTGACATTGACGACCGTTTGGTTATTCACCGCGATGTTCTGCGTGTCGTAACCGATGTAGCTGAACTTCAGCGTCGAATTAGACGGAACGCTGATAGTGTAATTGCCTTTCAGGTCGGTCGAAACGCCGGTGACGGCGCCCGGCCCGTTTACGCTTACGCCGGGTATGGTCTCGCCGGTTTTGGCATCCGTTACCGTTCCGTGTACTGTTATCGATTGCTGTGCCGTGGCTGAAAGCCCGGTAGCCAGCAGCAGAAATACTAAAAAAGTAGTTCTTAAAATGACAGAGGAGGGCGAAGGACAGGAGTGTAGTCGTTGTTTCATAGATAAGCTTTGGTTTTAAAAAAATAACTAACCGGGACGGGACATATAGTGCCTTGTCGCAGAAGATATGGACAAGCTCAAAAGAGAAAATTAACAGGGAGTTAAGCTAATATAAGGCAAAATGATCAATGGCGCACCATCTTTCAAAAAAAACCTGTTGAGCGGCGGGAGTTTTGCAAATAGGTCTGAATAAAGTGCCGTTTTTAGCTGCCCGTTAACACAATATTTCCCACCGCAAAATTACCGGGGTTTAACCTTTACAACATTTCTGATTGCTACAACCTTTGCAACTAACCCACCGGGATTTTTCACCGACAGCAATCCGCATTTCACCGATAAAATGGGCCTGCAAGCCTAATTGAGGCCCTTTTGCTGTAACGGATTTCGCCCGCAAACGTCTTATGAGTGTATTTAGAACAACAAGACAACAACATTAAAAATTAAATAATATGAAAACTAAAATATTCACCATCGCAACTATCGCAGCAATAGTTATTGGTATAGGAAGCACAGCATTGGCAGAAGGCAACAATGCAAAAAACGACAAAGAAGTAGCCACGGTTTTGACCGACGTAAGCCGCATCAATAAGATTGAAGTTTACGGTAACGTGGAACTGTATGTATCCAACGACGAGAGCGACCAGGTAAAGGTTTACAACCGTTACTACGCCGAAGATGCCGTAGTGCAAAGCCGCAACGGCGTACTGCGCATCTCGTCATACTCAAACAAGAAATTGGTAGTTTGGGTAAAGGCTGCCGACCTCCGTTCGATCAGCGCTTATGACAATGCCGAAGTAAGGTCGTTCGGTAAGCTTTCGGGCATCGATCTGACCGTTACTTTGAACAACAACGCTTACGCTAAGTTCGACTTCGACGCCTTCAGCGCAAACATTACGGTGAACGACCGCGCCAAAGCCGACCTTTCGGGCAACGCCATGGAATGCAGCCTGAAATACAACCAGGGCGCTACCGTAAACAGCACCGAGTTCGCCGCCGGTCACATGGTGCGCACCGTCGATGGTGTGGTTGCATCGGGCAAATCTTCAAGCGAGTTCGCAGGACTGTAAAAGCAAGCACTTTTTTAGAAGTTCCATCATATATATCTTTGATCATCGTTAAGCCGTCCGCCAGTTGCGGGCGGCTTTTTTTGTTGTCTGAACCGTTGATTGCACTGATAGCGTGATTCGGATGATTGTTAAAAAAGATCGTTGCAACAATGCTTTCCGCTGAATCACCTTCTTGATTCCCGGCTTTTGGTTCTATTTCCTATATTTGGTGTAACCATCTGTTAAATCCAGTTGTCAAATCAACCAAAAAACCAAACCATGAAAAAGTTTTTAGCCATCATCATATTGTTTTCGGCGGCTGCATCGCTCAGCCTGCTGTCGTCGTGCCGTTTCGGCTGTATCAAGGGATCGGGCCGGAAGGTTACTGAAAACCATAAAGTAAGCGACTTTACCCGCCTCGAGGTTTCGGGCGCTTTCAGGGTGAACCTGAAGCAGGACAGCAGCCTTAACCTGGGCATTACCGCCGACGATAACATCATGAAATACATCCGCATCGATAACGACGGCGACCGGCTGCATGTGTATATCCGTAAAGCTGTTTGCGGCAGCGGCGAAATGATATTAAACATCGGTGTGAAAAGGTTGGAAGAGCTGAGGGGATCTGGCGCCATCAGCTTTGTTTCGGATGGCAAGCTGAACACCGGCGACCTTAGAATTGGCTTAAGCGGCGCCAGCAAGGTCGACCTTGACCTGACGGCCGCCAATGTTACTACCGAAGGGTCGGGCTCGAGCGAGATCGACCTGAAGGGGCAGGCCACATCGCACCGCGTCGAGCTGACCGGCGCAGGGAAGGTCCATGCCTTCGATTTTGTGGTGGGCAAGTATGATATCCGCGCGACAGGCGCAGCCGACTGCGAGATCAATGTGTTGAACGAACTGAACGTAAATACAACCGGCTCGTCCGACGTGAAATACAAAGGTAACCCGGCCAATGTGAACAGCTCGAAGCTGGGCGCCGGGACGCTGACGCATGTGAATTGATTCGGCTCATGCAGCAATTTAGGTCTTGTTGACGGCAATTGGCATAAATATTATATTAGCCGAACCAATTACTAAACTGTCACATGAAAAAATTTCTTAAATGGTTTGCCTGGGTCATTGTCGTTATTATTGTGATCATTGGCGGCGTCATTACTTATGTCGTAACCGCATTACCAAATGTTGGCCAAGCTGAAAACATTAATGTTGACAAATCGCCCGAACACGTCGCCCGTGGCAAATACCTGGTGCAGCATATTGTACCCTGTACCGATTGTCACTCGCCACGCATATGGGATCGTTTTGCCGGGCCTATCGATACCACGAGGCTGGGCGCAGGCGGCGAGGTGTTCGATCAGTCGGTAGGTTTCCCGGGTCATGTCGTAGTGCCCGATATTACGCCTGCGAAGTTGAAGGATTGGACCGATGGCGAACTGCTGCGCACGTTTACTACCGGTGTAAAAAAGGACGGTTCAGCTATATTCCCGATGATGCCATGGCCGTATTTCTCCAAAATGGACCGCCGCGATGCTTATGATATTATTGCTTATATCCGTTCGCTAAAGCCTATCGATGCTGATTACCCCAAAGCTAAGCTCGATTTTCCGCTGAATATCCTGGTGCACACCATGCCGAAAAAGGCAACATTCGGTACCCGGCCCGATCCGGCAGATACGGTGAAATACGGCGCCTACCTGGTGCAGATAGCCGCCTGCAAATTTTGCCACACGCAAGATCACAACGGCGACCTGATCCCCGGAATGGATTTTGCCGGCGGAAGAGCATTTGGTATGCCAAACAACCGCACTGTTCGCACGGCCAATATTACGCCCGATAAGGCAACCGGTATAGGCAATTGGACCAAAGATATGTTCCTGGCCAGGTTCCATGCTTTCAAAGATCCTTCAAAAGCGGCTAAGATAGGCCCAACCGACTTCCAGACCATCATGCCCTGGTACGTGTACGCAGGCATGACCGACCAGGACCTGAGCGCTATTTATGCGTATTTGCGCACTGTAAAACCGGTGCAGAACCCGGTGGTTAAGTTTACGGTAAACAAAGGACAGCAGACGGCGAGCAATTGATAATTTTAGCAGTGTTGCTACTGTTTAGCTTATGATAAGCGGCGTCATTTAATTTGTACTAAATTGATACAATCCCGAGTCTGATGTATTGCCGTTCGTATCGTGCGTTATCACACGCCAGTAATAAGTGGTTGCGGCTGTGAGCGCTACTCCGTTTACAAAACTGTCGGTAACGGCGCTCTTGAACAGGGGAGGCGTACTGCTGGTGCCAAAGTACACATCGTAATTGGTAATGGTGCCGCTATTGACCGAACTGCCTGTCCAGGTCAGGTTCACGGTTGCTGTGGTGATCGTCTGGCCGTAAGTTGGCGCGGTTATCTCGGCCGGAAAAGGGGCATAAGTAACAACACCCGGCCCTGCATTATAAAATTTCCAGGTATCGCTTTGCGCTGTGGTACTGATTTGGTTCGACTTTGACACCACGTGCCAGGAATAAGGTGTGCTTCTTTGCAGCGTCAGCGTTAATTGTGTGTGGGTTGTACTTTGCGTTGTGATGGCCGATGTGAGCAGGTTCTTTACGGTTACATCATAACTGTCTGTATGGTCTGACGCATTCCAGATCAAAGTGAGCGAACTCTGGGTATCGGAGATAACGGATCCGGTAATGCAAACCGCGTTCTGGGCCGGAGCGGTAAGGGTCGCTTTGCCGGGCGGAAGGGCCGGTTGGGCATTATTCTTTTTACCGCTGCATCCTGCTATAGCCACTATCAATATTGCAAATAAAATCCCGTTTCTCATTGCTTTATTATTTTGAAGATCTTCTCCGTATTGTTCATTTTCAAATGCAGCACATATACCCCGTATTGAAGTCCCGCCACGTTTAGCTGCAAAACACCCGACTGGTTTCCAAATTGTTGGGAATACATCAGCTTGCCATCGGATACGTCGTGAATTTCTACAGACACGTTATTACCGTGCTATTGCCCAAATTCAGGCTCAGGGTATTTTGGAAAGGTACCGGGTACGGGCTGATCTTTCCTGAGATATTGATCAACTTCTGAATCATGCCCTGGCATAAACGATCCGTTGTTACGGTAATCTGGTTATTACCATCGGCAAGTGGCAAGGTTATATAACTATTGTTGGTTGTATAAGTTGTATTATTTAACCGGATATTGTATTGTGTGCCGCCGTCAAGAGTAAGGGTAATATTTTTGTTGGCATCGTCGACGGTAGAGTAAACAGACAAGTCTTTGGGTTCGGTGATCACCAGGTTATAGCATTGCTGGTAATTACTGTTACCGGGTACGCTGATACAAACGCTGTAGGGTCCGGCAGCCAGGTTACTTATCGTCGCTGAAGTAGTAAACGGGTAAGGCGTATTATGGCCATTGCCAGTGATGGTCGCGGTATAATTTAAATTTTTGGCGGCGGTTATGGTAATCGATCCGTCGCTACTGCCTTTGCAGGTGGCGCTGGTAACGGCGACCGTAAAATCATTAAAAGGAATCGTCTTGCTCCCATCAGCTGTGACCATAAACGTCTTGACAACGCTTAACCCTGATGTGTCGGTAGCTGTTATCTTCATTTGCTGGCTAAACCCTGCATTCAGAAATGTTCCCGCAGCAGGCGATTGAGTGATTTTTACATTTGCAATACTACAATAGCTGGTAACCGTAACATTTGTCGTATAATCGGGTATTGTAGCCCTCGCTGTGGCGTCTATCGGCAAATTTTGATCAGCGAACGTATTGGTTATCGCCAGGTTGCCCGATATTTTGGCTTTGATTAGAGCGGCCGCCGATGACGGAGCAACGCCTATATTGCCATCGGTATATCCTTGGCTGCCACCTGCAAACGTACTGACAAATCCGGCAGGATCAATTTTGCGGATGCGGTTATTATTATAATCGGCTACGTAAACATTTCCCTCATTATCAACGCAAAGTCCCCCCGGATGGTCAAACTTCGCATTAGCTCCCTGGCCATCCGCAAAAGCTCCCGCGGCGTCACGGCTCCCTGCTATAATGGTTATATAACCGCCGGAGGTTATTTTGGCGATCGCATTTCCATCGGTTACATAAATATTGCCGAAATGATCTGTGGCGATGCCATTAGGTGTAACCAGCGCAGCCTGTGGGCCAATAAGTGTCATCGTATTCACAGTACCGGAAGAGGTAATCTTTCTTATTGCCGCATTAAACTGGTCGGCGACGTACAAATTGCCGGCATCGTCAATAGCTATGCCGGTGGGATAAGTAAATGATGCATGCATGCCTGTGCCGTCGGTTTTTCCAGAGCCGTAGTACCCGGCGAGCAAAGTCATTATTCCTGTTTGAGTTAACTTTGAAACACTATTGCCACCTGAGTTTACAACGTACATATTGCCGTCGGGACTTATCGCTATGCCAGACGGCAGGTCAAATTCAGCGGCATCTTCCGGACCCGGATATGTATATCCGTCTGCAGGAAAACCGCTCCCTGCTATGGTTGTTACCTCGCCCTGAGAGTTTATTTTACGAACAAGATTTGAAGTGGTAAGAAAAATGTTTCCAAATGGGTCAGTGCTGAGAAAGGAGTGAGATGTTGTGTTGAATGAGGCTGATGCAGCCGGCCCGTCTGTGTCTGTGGATAACCCGTTCCCGGCAAATGTGCTCACAAACCCGGCGGGAGTTATTTTCCTGATCCTGAAATTATTTGCATCAGCTATATACATATTACCCGAAACATCGAGCGCAACGGAACTCGGATGATTAAAACTTACAGCCGCTGGGGTCGGCGCAGTGCCCGCGTCGGCTGCTTTAACTGTTACCGTACGCAAACCGGTTGATAAACAGTTGAAGCTGGTAGGGCTGACGGTTATCGTAGCATTAGTGGCATTGGTTACAGTCGCCACATCTGCCAGTGTAATATTTTTTGTTCCGTTGCTGTTTAGATTTATCTTTACTGTGTCGGCCAAAGGCGTGATTACAGGCCCTAAAGATAGTTGATTACTAAAATTAAAGCCATCCAAGGTGGCAGTGCCCAACGAAGTTGTCACAGATACTGTGCCCGAGTTTCCGCCGGCGACAATGGCGGTAATTATCTTTGGTGACGCTACCCTGAAAGATGAAGCTGCTTTACCTCCGAAACTTACTGACGTCGCATTTGTAAAATCAGTGCCACTAATTGTAACAATGGTACCTGTGGTTGCATTTAAAGGCGCAAAGCCATTTATAGTTGGTCTTGTCGGTGTGTGGGGATTGTTTTGATATAACGAGATTACATTCTTGGCTATTGTAACAAGGTCAGGCTTACCATCCCCGTCCAGGTCTCCAATAGCTGTACCGTCACTAGCGCCGGTTATAACATCCAGTTTTGAAACAAGTGACGATGTTGTAAAACTACCTGCAGTGCTTATATTTCTGAAAATTGAAGGGCCGTTGCCCGTATTTATAATAATATCGGGTTTACCGTCGCCGTCCATATCAGTAATAACGATGTCCGTAGGGACAGGGATCTTGAAATCTACTTTTGGTGCAAAACTGATGTTGCCGCCTGGTGTCGATGTGTTCCTCAGAATACTCATCACGCTGTCGACACTACTTGTTACGATAATATCGGTTTTTCCGTCCCCATCTATATCCGCTAAAGTCGCAACCGGGAGATATTTCACTGCGCTTATGCTTACGTAAGGTGCGAATGAGCTGATGGTAATATTGCCCGGCGTGGAGATGTTTCGAAGAATGCAAATCGTCCCGTTCTCATTGGATGTAACGACATCAGTTTTACCGTCGCCATCAATATCTCCGGCAGACAATGATGTTACTCCGGAGTTGACTGGAAATGACTTCGGGGCATCAAAACTAAATGGTGTCCCACGATAAACATTCCGAAGCACAGAAATACTTTTCCCGTCATTATCCGTGCCGGCAATAATATCCGGCAGGCCGTCGCCGTCTATATCAGCAATTGTGCCCACGTTTGAAAAATTGGTGATAGCTATCTGAATTGGATTATCAAACGAGACGCTGCCCGTTGATGAAGTATTTTTGCGAATATAAAATGAAGCGGCGTTGTCGCCAAAGGCGTATTTCAATAGCATATCAGGTTTGCCGTCTCCATCAATATCGGTCATCATAACAGATGTATAGCCATTGGTAACGAAATCTACTCCCTGCGCAAACGAGGATTTATTCAGCGGTATGCCCTGATTGGAGATGTTACGGAAGACGGTTACTTTCCATTGGCTGCCAAGGACACTACTGATTGTTACCAGATCAAGCTTCCCATCTCCATCTATATCGTTTAGTGTTATGTAACTATTAGCAGCCGAAGAATGAAGAAATACTGGGTCATTAAAATCAGCTGTTGTTATGCTATTTTTTGACGGAAAGGTAACATTGAAGGGGGCCGGCGAATACGCAAATCGTTTATTGGCAGTATTAACAACAGAAACATTTTTGTAAGTGGCCCCGTTAGGAACAGTTACAGTCAAACTATTTGAGGAGGCTGCGGTTACATGCGCGTTGACATCTCCGAAAGTGACGATATTGCCCGAGGCCGCAGGGTTAAAATTATTGCCCGAAATGGTCACCGTACTGCCTGCAGGCCCTGACACCGGTATGATAGAACTGATTTGGGGAGGATCTGATTGAAAAGGTGTCTGGGGACGATAATAAACCGGATCGATATTATAAGTCTCACTAACCATGAGATCGGGCAGGCCGTCTCCGTCGACGTCGCCGATCGCCAGGTCGCTTGGTTGTTCGCTGATTACGACATCTACGCTATTGGAGAAGGCCAGGCTATTACCCACCGTAGTGTTGCGATAAATAGACAATGTTTGTGTGCCTGATTGAACCGGGTTGAGCAATAGAATATCAGGTTTCCCGTCACCATCAATATCAGCTACATATTGCCCCAAAGAGTTATTTTGCCCGATATTTAAATTGACCGGCATCCCCAGCGAAGCTGCTGTGATACTGCCTGTTACGGAAGTATTACGCAAAACGTAAGCGCTGCCGCCGTTATCCACAACAACATCTAACTTGCCGTCATTATCCAGGTCTGCAAGGGTAAAGCTGTCGGCATTGCTTGTAAACGATACAGGATCCGCAAACGAGACGCTATTATTGTTAGACGTATTACGGATAATGGAGATATTATCTACGAAGCTATTGCTGATAAGGGTTACAACAAGGTCGGGCTTTCCATCTCCATCCATGTCACCGATAGACAGGCCGCCGCCTGTATTTGCAGAAATATCCTGTTCAGCACCAAAGGAGATAAAACCCGCTGATGAACTATTCTTGAAAATAGATATAGCGTAGCCATTGTTTTGCGTAATTACCACATCCGCTTTCCCATCCATATTTATATCCGCTACAGCTATCCGACTTGCGTTGCTTAGTCCGCCGACAATAAAATTAAGACGTGGCTGGAAGGCAACATTCCCCGGCGTGGAGATATTTTTTAGTATAGACAGCGTATGGGTGGTGAGATTTGTCGTTAAAACATCTGGTTTGCCATCCCCATCTATGTCTGCAATGGCCATTTGGTCGATACTGTCACCACCGTCAAAATATAATGGCGTAGTAAATTGGCCGGTCAAATATTGTGTTACTGAGCCCGTATTCAAACGAATGGAAACATTTTTACCCGTGATGTCTCCGGTAACCAAATCAGGCTTCCCATCCCCATCAATGTCAGCTAACTGCACTTTCATGTGATTATTGCTCGCGTACAGGAACCCTGAAACACCCGAAAAATCATTTGATCTTATTCCTGTGTTGCCGCTGTAAGTAACGTCAAATGCAGCCGTGCTATAAGCGCTTCGCTGCGTCTCAGTGTTTAGTACAGAGATAGATTTGAATGTTGAGCCAGGCGGTACGGTAACAACCAGTTTTGTTGCAGATGCCGATGCTATTGAAGCGCGTGTAGCTCCAAAGAAAACAATATTGTTGGCAGCAGTTTTACCAAAATTACTGCCTGTTATTGTAACGTTTGTGCCAACGGGACCATGTAAAGGCGAAATAGAGGATATAACGGGCGGATTGGAGGGATCATTACGAAATACGGTGACTGTATTAAGATTGTTAGTTACAACAATATCCGGGCGGCCGTCGCCGTCAATGTCGCCAAGTGCCGCTGCCGAGGTAAACTGGCCCGTAGGCAGATCCAGTTTTTGGGTAAACGATGTGGCGTTTATTGCGCCGGTGGTCAATGTATTACGCAATAAGGAAACGCTATTGCCGTTGTAATCAGGCACGACGATATCAAGCAACCCGTCTCCATCGATATCGCCGGCTGCAAGTTGGTAAGGGAACGTGCCTGTGGCAAAACTCACCCTGGGTAAAAATGAGGGACCGGTGAAGCTGGTGCCGTTAGTTGAATTCTGTAATATTGATATCGTATTGTCAGTACCATCGGCAGTTATCAGGTCAGGTTTACCATCGTTATTAATATCCGCCGCTATTATAGCAGTTGTGCCCATCCCGCATGTAAAAACTGTTAACGGGTCAAATGATGCAGCATTAAGTACACCACTTGTAGTTACAGCATTGTGCAATACAGAAACAGTAGCCCCTCCCTTAACCACCCCGGCTATATCTACACTTCCGTCATAGTCGAGATCGGCCAAAACCAACGCATCAAAACCACTGGGAACATCAAATTTAGGCGCAAATGATGACCTTGTTATGCTGCCCGGAACTGTTTGATTGAGCAGAATAGATGTCTTGCCGGATGCAGACGACGATACAACAATATCCGGTTTCCCGTCTCGGTCGATATCGCCAATGCCCAGAGCTACAGGGGCGGTGCCCACAGCAAAGTCTGTTTTAGGGCCAAATGAATTAACGCTGATCGTTCCGCTTGCAGCATTGTTGTGAAACACGGAAACGTTATTATCTTGTTTATTGGTTACGATAAGTTCTGGTTTCCCGTCGCCGTCGAGGTCCTGCAGCATTACATTACTTGGAGAATTGCCTACCGGTATGTCGACCTTTATAAATAATGATAAGGAATTGATTACGCCCTTGCCGGCAATATTTCGAAAAATTGATACCGTGTTGCTTGTGGCATTTGCAACTACAATATCCAATTTGCCGTCACCGTCAATATCTCCCATACAAACTGACTGAGGCAAATATCCAGAAGTGAAATTTACACCGGGATCAATATCTGAGCCAGTGATAATAGTTTTTGAATCGGCCGTTACGATAAACGGAATGGTAGAATAACCCGCTAAGTTATTGGTTGTATTTAAAACTGAAATAGGCTTATAGGTAGTGCCCACCGGGACAGAAACCGTCAGCGAAGTTGCGGAAGCACTGGTGACGTTTGCCCTGACACCACCAAAATAAACGACGTTGTTGTTTGCCGACGCACTGAAAAAAAATCCATCTATCGTCACCGTTGTCCCAACAGGTCCCGAAGCCGGACTAAAAGAGGTAATAACCGGCGCCTGGGCAAAAAGTTCCCCGGATATAAACAAGAATAGAAATGAAATGATAAGCGGTTTAGTCATTTGTGATCGATAGTTTCGGTTGGCCGTAAATATAGATTATTTTGGCAATAACCATGCCGGTGAGACTCTCTTATTGGCAGCAACGCCAGCAATGGGAAACTAATCTTCAGACTTCCGATCTTGCCGACTTTCGGACTATGAAAAAATCTTCGTACCTTTGCCCCTCCAAAATCAGCGGCAATCAAATGCTACGTTGTCCTGGTTTAAGTTTTTAAGTTAAAACCACGAGCAATACCATGAATATTTCACAGGAAAAGACCGGCGATCTGAGCGCCGTTGTAACCATCAATATCAAACCCGAAGATTACCAGCCGAGGGTGGAGAAAGCGATAAAGGACCATGCTAAAAAAGCCAAGCTTCCGGGTTTCCGCCCGGGAATGGTGCCCCCTGCGCATATCAAAAAGATGTATGGCAAAAGCATCCTGGTCGACGAGGTGAACAACCTGTTGTCGGACACCCTGAACAATTACATCAACGAGCAGCAAATGGAAGTTTTGGGCCAGCCGCTGCCGAAAGCCGACGACACTAAAGAATATAACTGGGATTTTGCCGATAACTTCGAATTCAATTACGAAGTGGGCCTGGCGCCAGCATTTGATATCGATTTCTCGTCGAAGGATAAAGTAACCCAGTACATCATAAAGCCCGAAAAAGAAGTGCTTGACGAGCGCATCAAAAACCTGCGCCGTGCTTATGGCAAAATGACAAATCCTGACGTATCGGCAGACGACGACGTGCTTTATGCCGAATTGGTGCAGCTTTCGCCCGATGGTTCTGTTTTTGAGGATGGCATTACTAATACCACGTCGGTTCGTTTGGACCAGGTGCAGGACGAGAAGATCAAAAAGTCGCTCGTTGGCCTGAAAAAAGGCGACGAAGTGGTGCTGGATATTCAGAAAGCATACAATAACGATGCTGCCCGCGTAGCCGCTATTTTGAAAATAGACGAGGACCTGGCAGCCGATGTGAAATCGAAATTCCGCTTGACGGTAAAGAATGTGAACCGTTTGGAGGAAAGCGATCTGAACCAGGAGTTCTTTGATAAATTATTTGGTGAAGGTAAGGTAACCAGCGAAGACGAGTTCAAGGCTGAGGTGTCTAAGGAGATCGAGGCGATGTACGCCCAGGATTCGGACCGCAAGCTGCAGAACGACCTGTATAAGCTGGCGTTGGATAAAGCAACTTTTAATCTGCCGGACGATTTCCTGAAGCGCTGGCTGAAAGCGACCAACGAAAACCTGAGCGACGAAGAATTGACCGGCGGTTACGACGATTTCGCTAAGAACCTGAAATGGACGCTGCTCGAGAACAAGGTCATTAAGGACAACAATATCGAAATTAAATACGAAGATGTGTTCCAGACTGCGAAAGCACGTTTGGATGCGCAGTTTCGCATGTATAGCCCGCAGCCTCTAAGCGAAGAGCAACTGTCCCAGTATGCAGTGCAATTTCTGCAGAACAAGGAGCAGGCGAACAAGATATTCGAAGAGGTAAAAGCCGTGAAGGTTATCGAATTTTTGAAAGGCGTCGTTACGCTGGATCAGAAGGAGATCACTTCGAAGAAATTCGCGGAACTGGAGAAGTAATTCTCCTCCAGACGTCATTGCGAGAAACGAAGCAATCTCCGAACTATGCCCGTCATGGAAACGGCATTATCGATTTGCATGCGCAGAGATTGCTTCGCTCTTGCTCGCAATGACGCACAGGATATAGCTTCACCAAAAAGCAACTCAACCCGGGTTGCTTTTTAATTTTACTTTCACCAAACTTTACTACCGGATTTATATTCAACTAAAAACTATATTTAACACGTAAATAATAAAGGACAAAAATGAGCAATATTGATAAGAATGAGTTCAGAAAGTATGCAGTAAAGCATCATCGTCTGAACAGTCTGCATGTAGACAAATTTATTGCCGGTGTTGAAAAGAGCAATCTGCCCACCGGCATGACCCCATATATCATCGAGGAACGCCAGCTTAACGTAGCTCAAATGGACGTGTTCTCGCGCCTGATGATGGACCGCATTATATTTTTAGGCGACGCCATATATGATAATATCGCCAATATTATACAGGCCCAGTTGTTGTTCCTGCAGTCGGCCGACAGCAAGCGCGACATCCAGATCTACATTAACTCGCCGGGCGGTTCGGTTTATGCCGGGCTGGGCATTTACGACACCATGCAGTTTATCTCGAATGACGTAGCCACCATTTGTACCGGCATGGCTGCCTCTATGGCCGCCGTATTATTGTGCGCAGGTACTAAAGGCAAACGTGCTGCTTTACCGCACTCGAGGGTGATGATCCATCAGCCGTCGGGTGGTGCACAGGGACAGCAATCGGATATCGAGATCACGTACCACGAGATCACCAAGCTGAAAAAAGAGTTGTACCAGATCATTGCCGATCATAGCGGCGCTCCATATGAAAAAGTTTGGGATGCGTCTGACCGCGACCATTGGATGATAGCCGAAGAAGCCGTAGAGTTCGGTATGGTCGACGAAATACTGCGCGGCAGCAAAACCAAGAAATGACAAAACAAGCGCTAAGCTAATAACGTATTAATAATAAAGGCATTGTTGCACTCGTTGTAAATATGCCGTATATTAGCTAAGTTTGATATGATAATATCGAAATGAACAAGAACAGCAAAGAGATTAGATGTTCCTTTTGCGGGGCGGGAAAGCAGGATTCGCTGATGTTGATCGCCGGGTTGGATGCGCACATTTGCGATAAGTGCGTTAACCAGGCTAACGAGATACTCGCTGAAGAGCTGAAGGTGCGCAAAGTAAAAACATCGCCTTCGTCTCCCGCTTTATTGAAACCGGCCGAGATAAAAGGTCACCTCGACCAATATGTCATCGGTCAGGATGATGCCAAAAAGATACTTTCCGTTGCCGTCTATAACCACTATAAGCGCCTTAATCAGCGTATAGAAAAGGACGAAGTAGAGATCGAAAAATCCAATATTATTATGGTCGGCGAGACCGGCACAGGCAAAACCCTGCTGGCCAAAACGCTGGCCAAGATACTGAATGTTCCCTTCTGTATCTGCGATGCCACGGTGCTTACCGAAGCCGGTTACGTGGGTGAGGACGTGGAAAGTATCCTGACACGCCTGCTTCAAGCCTCTGATTATGATGTTGCCGCCGCCGAAAAGGGTATCGTGTATATCGACGAAGTGGATAAGATAGCCCGCAAGAGCGACAACGCGTCTATTACACGCGATGTTTCGGGCGAGGGCGTTCAGCAGGCATTGCTGAAGATACTGGAAGGCACGATGGTGAACGTTCCGCCGCAGGGCGGTCGTAAGCATCCCGATCAGAAGATGATCACGGTAAACACCAACAATATCCTCTTTATCTGCGGTGGCGCTTTTGACGGCATCGAGAAGAAAATAGCCAACAGGCTGCGCACGCAAACGGTCGGTTATAAATTCAAGAATAACGATACCGAGGTTGACCTGAAGAACCTGTATAAGTATATTACGCCGCAGGACCTCAAATCGTTCGGCCTGATACCCGAATTGATTGGCCGCTTGCCGGTGTTAACTTATCTGAACCCGCTGGATCGCGAAGCATTGCACAATATCCTGACCGAGCCTAAGAACTCGCTGCTGAAGCAGTACAAAAAACTGTTCGAATACGAAGGCGTTAAGCTGGAGTTTGACGACGATGTGCTGGATTTTATCGTCGACAAGGCGATGGAGTTCAAACTCGGCGCCCGCGGGCTGCGCTCGATTTGCGAGGCGATCATGATCGACGCGATGTTCGAGTTCCCTTCGAAAAAGGATATGAAGCGTCTAACGGTGACGCTGGATTACGCCAGGGAGAAATTCGAGAAATCCGACCTGAAAAAATTAAAGGTCGCATAACAAAAAAGACACAAAGGAAAACATACATTTGTACACAAGCCCTGGTGAAACGCCGGGGTTTGTTGTATAAACAATTCTCAAAAAGCTCTTGTCATTCTGAGCGATAGCGAAGAATCTATTTCAGGTCATAACTTAAACTCGGCCATGAAAGTAATCTTCAATAGATGCTTCACTGCCGTTCAGCATGACAACCATAATAATATCCCTATGAGCGAAGAAAAAAACATCCCGACCAACGCTGCTGCTGCCATGGCGCAGGTATCGGTGAAAACCAGCCTGAAAAGCAAGCAAGCTATTGTAGCCAACTGGCTGCCGCGCTATACAGGCCGGCCAATAGAGGAATTTACGGAATACATCATCCTGACCAATTTTTCCAAATACCTGCAGTTGTTCTCGATCTGGCATGGTAATGCGCCCATCATCGGGCTCGACAGGCCAATGCAGAGCGTCGTGGCTGATGGCATCACGATCATCAATTTTGGCATGGGCAGCCCCGTGGCCGCGACGATCATGGATCTGCTGACAGCGGTTAAACCAAAGGCCGTTGTGTTTTTGGGCAAATGCGGGGGGCTGAAAAAAAAGAATAACGTAGGCGACCTGATCCTGCCGATAGCAGCCATCAGGGGCGAGGGTACTTCAGACGACTACATGCCCGCGGAGGTTCCCGCGCTGCCGGCATTCGCCCTGCAAAAAGCTATTTCAACCACCATACGCGACATTGGTCGCGATTACTGGACCGGAACGTGCTATACCACCAACCGCCGTGTTTGGGAGCACGATAAGGAATTTAAACGCTATCTGAAAACCCTGCGCGCCATGGCTATCGACATGGAAACCGCGACAATATTTACCACCGGCTTTGCCAATAAAATACCGACCGGAGCGTTGTTACTGGTGTCCGATCAGCCGATGATCCCCGAAGGCGTCAAAACCGCCGAAAGCGACTCCGCGGTTACCGAACAATATGTGGAAACACACCTGCGCATCGGTATTGAGTCGTTAAAACAACTGATCAATAATGGGTTGACGGTTAAGCATTTGAAGTTTTGATGTGAATTAATTGAGTTGGGCGGAATTTATCTTCCGGACTTTCCGACTTACACCGACTTTCGGACTTTATTAGCCTCTCCAACGAAAATCAACTACCTTTGTCCCATGTGGCATAACAACATCCTCGAAACCATTGGGAATACGCCGATGGTGAAGCTGAACAAGATCGTCAAAGACATTCCCGCTACCGTTTTGGCCAAATTGGAGACCTTTAATCCTGGTAATTCCATCAAAGACCGTATGGCCGTCAAAATGATCGAAGATGCCGAGCGGAACGGCCTGCTAAAACCCGGCGGCACCATTATCGAGGGAACTTCCGGCAATACCGGCATGGGGCTGGCCATAGCTGCCGTTATCAAAGGATACAAGTGCATTTTTACGAGTACAGATAAACAGTCGAAGGAAAAGTTTGATGCCCTGAAGGCATTCGGCGCCGAGGTGATCGTGTGCCCTACGAATGTTGAGCCCGAGGATCCCAGGTCGTACTATTCCGTTTCTTCGCGGCTGGAGCGCGAGACGCTCAATTCGTGGAAACCGAATCAGTACGACAATCTCTCCAATACACAAGCTCACTATGAGACGACCGGACCTGAAATTTGGGAACAGACCGACGGTAAAATAACGCATTTGGTGGCTGGCGTGGGAACGGGCGGAACCATTTCCGGCATTGCAAAATACCTGAAGGAAAAGAATCCAGATATCAAAGTCATCGGTATCGATACGTATGGCTCGGTATTCAAAAAATACAAGGAAACCGGCATTTTCGATAAGAATGAGATATATCCCTATATCACAGAAGGCATAGGCGAGGATTTTTTGCCAAAGAATGTCGATTTCAGCCTGATCGATCACTTTGAAAAAGTGACGGACAAGGACGCCGCGTTGATGACGCGCGAGATCGCCATGAAGGAAGGTATTTTTGCAGGTAACTCTACCGGCTCTGCGGTGGCAGGTGTATTGCAATTGAAAGACTGGTTTAAAGAAGGCGATGTGGTGGTGATCGTGTTTCCCGATCACGGCTCCCGTTATATGGCCAAAATGTATAACGAGGACTGGCTGCGCGAGCGCGGATTCCTGAAGGACGAAAAGCTGACTGCCCGGGACATCATCAAAAAGAAGGAGCGCCAGGAGATCGTCACCATCGACTGTGAGAAAAGCGTGTTTGAAGCTATTAATGTTATCAAATCGCTTAATATTTCCCAGATCCCGGTTACGCAGCAAGGCATGGTTATCGGCAAAGTAACGGAAAGCGACATCCTGGATGCGCTGCTCGATAATCCTTCACTGAAATCTTCAGCGGTGCAGACCATTACCACGCAGCCATTCCCTTTTGTCGACCTGAATACATCCATCGATAAAATATCGTCCATGATCAATAAGGATAATGTCGCAGTTTTGGTCGAGGACGATGCCGGCAGGATCGAGATCATTACGCAGTACGACATTATTAACGCTATTTCGGCATAACGCCCCAAAGCGGAAAATTCAAAGCTTTCGGCGTTTCTGTTCAATCAGAGATTAACGTCTGCGGTAAGTAAAAATTTCATTCCGTGAGCCTGTGCGTTCGCTATTTATTACCTTAGCATTAAGCTACGGTAAAATGAATGTTAATTTACGCTGGCCAGAATACAAAGCCTTATTATACCGGCTACTCTTAGGCTATTTCTTCTACTTTATAGCCCGGATATTATTTTATGCCTTCAACGCACACCTGTTCGCGGCAGGCGGTAGCTTCGGTGTGCTGCGCCTTTGCTGGTATGGCCTGGCGTTCGACACAACCGCTTTGCTGTATATCAACAGTTTGTTCATACTGCTCAGCATCGCGCCGCTGAAAATCAATACGCAGCCCTATTATCAAAAAGGGTTAGCGATCCTGTACTTTACTTCCAACCTGCCATTTTATGCGACGAATTTCATCGATATCATATATTACCGTTTCAGCCAGGTGCGAACAACAAGGGCCACACTCGATCTGCTGACCAACGAAGAAAACAAAAAGGCGCTGTTTGAGCATTTCTCGTGGACTTACTGGTACGTCATATTATTGTTTATGCTATGCAGTGTTTGCTGGATAGGTCTTTACCGGATGGTCCGTGTGCAGCAGGTAAAAATTGGCCGCCGGACCGTTTACTTTTCATCTTCGCTGGTTACGCTGGTTTTGGTTACTGTTTTGGCTATCGGCGGCATCCGCGGCGATTTTAAGCACAGTACCAGACCGATCAATATGGTCGATGCTTATAAGCATGTCACCATATCCAACCTGGGCGACATAGTGCTGAATACGCCCTTTGCCATTATCAGGACGCTGAACAGCAATAAATTCAAACTGGAGCATTGGACGACTGCCGCTTATATCAAATCCAATATCAAACCGGTAAAGCAATACCTGCACGATCCGCTCGTACGCCCGAACGTAATGGTCATCATTCTTGAAAGCATGGCGCGCGAATACTGGGGCAGTATGAACCGCAACAGCCGTATCCCCGGCTTCAAATCTTATACCCCGTTCCTCGACTCGCTGTCCGATAACAGCTTAATCTTTACCGATGCTTATGCCAACGGCCGGCAATCGATACATGCCATGTCGTCTATATTGGCGGGTATTCCGTCGTTTCAAACCGCGTTTACGTCTTCACCTTACGCCAAGCAAAAGATACAATCCATTGTTTCGATATGCGACAGCCTCGGTTACGGAACCTCTTTTTTTCACGGCGCGGCGGATGGCTCCATGGGGTTCGAAGGTTTTGGCCGCATATTGGGCTATCAGCATTATTACGGGCGGACTGAGTATAACAACGAGGCTGATTTCGATGGTATCTGGGGTATATGGGACGAGCCTTTCGGACAGTTTGTCGGTAAAACCCTAAGCAAACAAAAGCAGCCTTTCCTTGCGACGTGGTTTACGCTTTCTTCGCATGATCCTTTCCGGATACCGGCCAAATACCAAACCAGGTTTAGCGGCGGACCGCTGCCCATCGATAAATGCGTGCAATATTCAGATAACGCCTTGCGCCGGTTTTTTGACTACGCAAAGACCCAGCCCTGGTATAATAATACCATATTCGTTATTACCGCTGACCACACCAGCCAAACTTATTACCCGGAATACAGCGAGCAGGTGAACCGTTTTGCAATACCGATATTGTTTTTCAGTCCCCATAAAGCCTATGGTCTACAAGGCATCAGAACCGACCTGGCCTCGCAGATCGACATTTATCCTACGCTGGCAGACTTGATAGGTTACGATAAGCCGTTCAGGTCGTGGGGCAGGAGTTTGATGAGCAGCCTGCCCGACGAAACTCCAAGGGTCATCAACTCGCCTGGTAATATTTACCAGTTTATGGAAGGAAACTATATCTATTTATTCGACGGGAAACAGTTTAGCGGCATATTTGCCATTGCGGATAAAGGCCTGCAAAAAAATCTGCTTGCGGGCGCTCCCAATGCTGAAATGAACAAGGGCATGATGGATTGCAAGGCCTTCATACAGGATTATAACGACCGGATCATCAATAAAAAGCTGGGACAGCCGTAGTTAGATGAGGTTAAAGGCTCGATCACCACTTCTTAAATATCACGAACACCGCCAATACGATCAGCCCGAAGCCTAAGAAATGGTTCCATTGCAGCTTTTCATTACTGAAGAATATAGTGGAAAATATCACGAAAACGGTCAGCGTAACGGCTTCCTGTATGGTTTTCAATTGGACCAGGCTGAACGGTCCGCCGGTTTCCATGGAGCCGGCCCTGTTGGCCGGTACCTGGAAAAGGTATTCAAAAAAAGCCATGCCCCAGCTAATCAGGATGATGGTAAAAAGCCCCAGGTTTTTTCCCCACGAAAATTCTTTGAACTTGAGGTGTCCGTACCAGGCAAAGGTCATAAAGGTATTGGAAATGAAAAGGAAAATGATGGTTTTTAGCGCTCGCATAGGTTTGACAAAGAATTAACTTCAATATTAATCAATTGTTCGGCCAAACCTGCTTGTATATCTGAAATTCGCGCATTTGTACATCCGCACACCTTCAATTTGCATATCGCACATTATTCCAACCGCTTCCGGGCCAATTCCTTCGTGTATATCTCATTCAAACCCGGCTTGGGATTGACGAGCAGGTATATGGCCGTGCCCCTTTCCCGCGCATAGGGCGAGGTAACCTCTCCCAGCTTAACATACTTTTCTACAAAAGACGCCAGCCGTTTTTCCACGTTTCCACCGCCGTCCTCGTCAACATAAATGATATATCGGGCGTTCAGGCTGTCGGGCGCCCAAAGGGTGAAACTGCTGTTCAGGCTCGCAACATCGGGCAGGTGATATTTCTTTCCGTAGTGGTAAACCGCACCGGCCTCGCCGTAATTGTCGGCATAGATCTCGGTGTGCCTCTGCTGTTCAGGACTGAGGCCGCTATAGGCCCAGGCTACTTTGTTACCCATCTCGTCCCACCCGAACATGTCGGCATAATCCTGCGAAAGGGGGTGACTTTTTTGATCCTCCCATTTAGGGGCAAAATGCAAGGCTTTGAATGCCTCAATGGTCTGGTTTAACGGCAGAATGGGCAAGGCTATGGGCATTAAAGCTACATTTGGCAGCGTAAAGAGCAGCAACGCTGACGCACGGAGCGTCGCGTATTTCGGTTTTAGCCAGTGCCCGAAGGCACAACCGCCGGCTGCGAAAAGCATCGGGTAAGCGCCGAACAGGTAATAACTTTTGCCGTTCATTTCAAGCAGAAAGATAAATACAATGATATAGGCGAAAGCAAGAAAACGGTATTTGTTCAATTCCCTTGTAAACAATAAAGCCAGTAGCCCGGGCAGCCAAACAAACAGGGCGATGCCGTTGACCATCAATTGTTGCGCGATAAAATCAGACGGTTTGATATACTCCAGTTGTGTGCTGCGCAGCGTTTTCATGTGTGTCACCAGTGGCAGGTGATGCTTAAACTGCCAGATAATATTGGGAAGAAAAATTAGAAAAGCAATGAGGGCGGCGAACACGATATGCCTGCTCCGCAAAATTTTGCGCTGTTTGGTAATTAAGAGGCCGACGATGACAGAGCCGGCGAAAAAAGCCATCGTATATTTGGTCAGCAGACCTGCGCCCACGACAATTCCAAGCCAATAGAGATACTTCGGCAATGGGGTATTAGTGTATTTGACAACTAAGTAAGCCGTCAATACCCACCACAACTGGTCGAATACCACGGGCTGGAAAAGGTAGCCACTGGCTAAAAACGCAGGCGATAATGTGAGCGACAGGCAGGCCAGCGCAATTGCAAATCGTCCGCCGCCGAATTCAATAACGGTTTTTCCTGTGAACCAAATGATCAGCCCGCTCGCAACGGTGCTGAATACACGCGCAGCAAAGACGGAGCTGCCGAAAATGAATGTTGATATTTTAGCCAGCAGGGCGATGAAGGGCGGAACTTCCTTAAAGCCCCATCCCAGGTGGTCGCCCAAGGCAAGGTGCAATAATTCGTCTCGTTGAAAACCAAAATGAGATATGGCCAGCAGGTTAAGACCGATCCTGGCAATGACAAATACCAGTATAAAACCGGTGTAATTGACGTCATGGTGTTTGGCAGCGGGCAAGACGCAATGTTTTTATAAAGATAGCATTTAACGGGAATGTTGAAAAATCTGCTAAGCGGGAAAGATTATTGCCTGGGAATCTTGTTGCGTGCTATCGGATTATTTCAACCGCGCCTCCGCAAACTGCCTTTGATAGATGTTGTTAAACCCTGCTTTTGGATGTGTGATCAAAAAAATGCCGGTGCCTCTTTCAACAGCCAGCGGGTCGGTAATTTCGTCAATTTTGCGGCAGGTCGCTACATCGGGCCTGAATTTCTTCACATTCCGGCCGCCTTTTTCGTCGACGTAAATAATATAGTCAGCGTCGAGCTTCGGCGGCGCCCACATCGAAAAGCTGCTGTTGAGTGATATCACTTCAGGCAGATGATATTGTTTACCATACAAGTGCAGCGAGCTGGCCTCGCCGTAATTATCGGCGTAAATCTGCGTATGCTTTTGCTGGTCGGGCGACAGATGATTATAAACCGAAGCGACCTTCCTGACCATCTCGTTCCAGCCGATCATGTCGCCGTAGTTTTGCGTAACCGGATGCAGCTTGTTATCGTCCCATTTGGTCTCGAAAAGCAGGAATGGCATCAGTTGGCCCTCGTAGCGGTAAAGAGCGATGGTTTGGTCAAGGTTAAAAACAGGGATTGCCATAGGAAATATCACCAGGTTGGGTATGATGAGCATGGCAAGGACTGCGGCACGTACGCCGTAGGGCGATCTGCCTAACCATTTTTCAATGCCATACCCTCCCGCTGCAAAAAGCATTGGATATGCGCCGAGGATGTAGTAATTCTTGCCCGCCATGATCAGCAGGAAAACAAATAAGACCAGGTATCCGAAGGCCATAAACCTGAATTTGCACAATGCAGGCGCGAACAAGAGTAACCACATGCCTGGAAGCCATACAAACAACACAACGCTGTTTACGAGCAATTGCTGTATGATAAATTCAAGGGGCGTAATGGCTGATAGCTGCTGGGTCCTTAGCTCGTGCATTTGCGTAACGAAAGGGAAATGATGTCTGGTCTCCCACACAAGATTGGGCAGAAATACCAGCAATGCTATGGACGCCGCGTATAGGACATGCTTGTTCCAAAATAGCTTACGCTGTTTGGTCGCCAGCAAACCCACTATCAAAGCGAGGATAAAAAAGGCCATGCTGTATTTGGTAAGTATGCCCATACCCGTTACCAGGCCGGTTAAATAGATATATTTAGCATTGCGCGTGCTGATGTACCTGGCGATCAACCATGCACTGAGCAGCCACCACAACTGGTCGAAAACGATCGGCTCGAATAGGTACCCGCTGGCGGCGAACGCAGGTGAAACGATGGTAGCCAGGCAGGCTACCGCAATGGCAAATTTCTTACCGCCGAATTCAAGCACCATCAGCCCGGTGAACCAGGTGATAAGCCCGCAAAAAATTGTGCTGAATATCCTGCTGGCGAAAATAGCCGGGCCAAATACCGAAGTGCTTATCCTGGCCAAAAAAGCTATGAATGGCGGTATTTCCTTATAACCCCAATCCAGGTGGTCGCCGAGCGTGATATACAGCAGTTCATCGCGCTGCAGCCCAAAATGTGGCACGGCAAGCAGGTTTAAACCTATTTTGATCGTGACGAAGAAAAGAATAAGGTAATAGCGGCTTAACTTTCTGTTTATATGGAAGTTAAATATATTACCTTGGGAGGCTGAAAGTACACCATAGCGCATAAAGGTTTAACCTTCAGCCTTTTTTTTGGTTTCGTCAAACGCGTTTAATATTTGCGCCCAGGGCCCTGAGCCTTTCGTCGATGTGCTGGTAGCCGCGCTCGATCTGCTCGATATTGTAAATGGTTGACTTGCCTTGTGCGGAAAGGGCTGCTATCAGTAGGGCTACGCCGGCGCGTATATCTGGCGAAGTCATCGAAATGCCGCGCAGTTGCACCTGCTTGTCGAGGCCGATCACCGTCGCCCGGTGCGGGTCGCAAAGAATGATCTGGGCGCCCATGTCGAGCAGTTTGTCTACAAAGAACAGACGGCTCTCGAACATCTTCTGGTGGATCAGCACAGAGCCTTTCGCCTGGATAGCTACAACAAGCACGATACTGATCAGGTCGGGCGTAAAGCCCGGCCAGGGAGCATCGGCAATCGTCATGATAGCGCCATCAATAAAGGTCTCGATTTCGTAATGTTTCTGAGCCGGAATAAAAATGTCGTCGCCGCGGCGTTCTACTTTTATGCCCAGTTTGCGAAACACATCGGGTATCATACCCAGTTCGTCGTAATGCACGTCCTTAATGGTGATCTCGGACTCAGTCATCGCAGCGAGCCCGATGAATGAGCCGATCTCGATCATATCCGGCAGCAGCCTGTGCTCGGTACCGTGCAATTCAGTCACCCCTTCAATGGTCAGCAGGTTCGATCCGATGCCGCTTATTTTTGCGCCCATGCGGGTAAGCATCTTGCATAGCTGCTGCAGGTAGGGTTCGCAGGCGGCGTTATAAATGGTGGTAATACCTTTTGCCAGTACCGCCGCCATCACTATATTGGCCGTTCCGGTTACAGAGGCTTCGTCCAGCAGGATATAGGTGCCTTTCAGATCGGTCGCGTCGACATTGAAAAAACCGCTTTCGGCGTCGTAATCAAACTTTGCCCCAAGTTTTTCAAATCCCAGGAAGTGTGTGTCCAGCCTTCTGCGGCCGATCTTATCGCCGCCCGGTTTCGGTATTGCCGCCTTGCCAAAACGTGCAAGCAGCGGTCCCACGATCATAACCGACCCGCGAAGACTGCCGCCTTTATAACGGAAGTTATCCGACTGGAAAAAATCCAGGTCAATATCCCCGGCTTCGAAAGTATAGGTATCGGGTGAAAGGCGTTCCACTTTAACACCCATGTCGCGCAGCAGCTCGATGAGTTTGTTGACATCCTTAATATCCGGGATATTGCTGACGGTGATCTTTTCGGGGGTAAGCAGCACGGCCGAAAGGATCTGCAAGGCTTCGTTTTTAGCCCCTTGTGGTATAATTTCGCCTTTTAAAGGCTTGCCGCCTATAATTTCGAATGCGTTGTTCATAGAATAGTCAATGGTTTATAGACCATAGTTCATGGTTCCAAAGTTCATAAAAAATCCCGACTATGGACGATGCACTATCTGCTACGGACTAGAAAATCAATACTTCTTCCCGCCGCCGGTATTCCGGTTGCGGTTTTGATTGTTGCGGTTGTTCTGATTGTTCTTGTTGCGGTTGTTCTGATTGTTCTTGTTCCGGCCCGTGTTTTGGTTCTGGTTACTGCTGCGGAATTCTACCTTGTTCAGGTTTACATTATCTTCCAGTTTCAGCTCGCCGTTCGACATTGCGCGCAGGTCGGCCAGGATGCTTTCGTCGGCTACCGAATCCTTGTTCCATTGCACATAGGCCATCTTCATAAAATTGGCTATGGCTTGCACCATGTGCTGTTTGCGCTCGGGCTCCTCGATGGATTTCGCCTTCTCTATCATCAGCTCGATGGTTTTACCGTAATGCTTGTACCGGATGCGCTGATGCGGGTATTTTAGCGGTTCAGGCTTCATATGGATGGCGTCCATTGCAGGTTTGGGGTACGGCGAATCCACGTCGATCTTAAAATCGGATATGATGTGCAGGTGGTCCCACAGCTTGTGCTTAAAGTCGGCCACGTCGCGCAGGTGAGGGTTCAGAAAACCCATCAGGTCTATCACCACCTGGGCATAACGGTTACGTTCTTCTTTCGTCGGCAGCTCGACGATGTATTTTACCATGTTTTGCACATTACGGCCGTATTCCGATAGGATCAGCTTGTTGCGTGTTGAATTATAATCAAAGGGTTTTTCTGGTACTGTGCCCATAAAAAATCAAGTTAAAATGTTAAAGTTATTCACTAAAATCAGCGCAGGTCTTTGGATGATAACAGCCCAAAGCGGCTGAAGTTGAATTATTATTGAAGTGTTACAAAGATAGTAGAAATCTATGCACTTACAACTAGTTAATATCTATTTTGATTTCTTTATTTCGTTTGCGCATTCTAACGCTGCGGTGTTGATCACGCTATCCGGAAAAGGCAATTGAATGCGCTGTGGATACCTTATTTTTAACTTGGCGATGAAACAATCGCATAATTTGTTTCGCGCGTCTAATGGGATTTTAGTTGAAAGTCCACTAAGAAAATCTTTACGTAATCCCTCTTCACCCTTTGCTGTCCACTGAACGGAACCCTGAACCCTTTTTATTTTAATTACACAATCGCCGGTAAACTTGTAACTTAAATGAGCTGAGCTGTCCGCTGGAACAGATTCCAATCCATTCGGGAGTGCTTGTTTGAATTTCTCAACGACGCAACCAACCAAGGTGTCCCGTTGTTTCTCATTTGTTAATTGCTTTTTGAATGCATTGTTCAGCGAATCATGTAAACGTTTTGTGTACTGATTGTCCCAAGGCTTTGGCGCAGAGGTGCAACCATATAAACTAAATAGCGTAAACGCAATAAACAGAATATTCTTAAAACTTTTATCCATTGTGACTCGGTCTTAAATAGAAAGCCGCCTCTAAATTAATTATAAGGTTTGGCAATTCAATATAGCTTACAGGTAATAAACTATTCATGACTTTATTTATGCTTTCACAAGCCAAACCATAACTTTACAACCTTCCAACAATACAGCAATACAACAATCTAACATTGAAGATCACACACACCGAAATTTACCGCTTCAGTATCCCGATGGAGCCTTTTACCATCGCCACCGGCACGATGGACCATGCTCAAAATGTTTTTATCCGGATACATACCGACGCCGGCTTTTATGGCGTCGGCGAATGCTCGGCCTTCCCGGTCATCGTTGGCGAAACACAGGACACCTGCTTAGTGATGGCCAAAGAATTTGCCCGGCTATGGAAAGGGGAGGATGCCCTGGATATCGACGCCCGGCTGCAGCAATTGCACGATTTTACCGCCGGTAACAGCACCATCAAAAGCGCTTTCGATATGGCTTTGTACGATATCGCCGCGAAACATGCAGGGCAGCCGTTATACAAATTTTTGGGCGGAAGCAAGAGGCAAGTTGAATCGGATATAACGATCGGTATATTATCGCCGGCGGCGATGGCGGAAAAAGCGAAATTGTTTAAAAATAACTGCGCAACGGCGCTGAAAGTAAAGCTGGGAAAGAATGCGAAGGATGATATCGAAAGGATAAGGCAGATACGAACCGCCGTTGGGCCTGCCATACGCATACGCGTGGACGCTAACCAGGGATGGAGTTTTGATGAAGCCGTTTTGGCGCTGAACGGCATCACCGAATTTGATATCGAGTTTTGTGAGCAGCCGATGCGTACGTGGTACGACGACCGCCTGCCGGAACTCCGGAAATTGTCACCAGTCAGGATCATGGCCGACGAAAGCGTATTCAATCACCACGATGCGCGCAAGCAGATCGAAAGCGGCTCGTGCGATTATATCAATATTAAATTCTCTAAGTCGGGCGGTATTTATGAGGCTAAAAGGATACATGACCTGGCAGCCGAAAAGGGCGTTGCCTGTATGATGGGCGGCATGCTGGAAAGCCGTATCGCCTTAAGCGCCAAGCTGCATTTCGTATACGCCAGTCCTAACATTAGATTTTACGACATGGATACCTGCATGCTGGGCCACCTGGCCGATCCATGTGTAGGCGGTGTTAAGTATAAGGGCTACTTTCTCGACATCGACGACGCGCCCGGTATCGGTGCGGATGCGGATGATGGGTTCCTGGCCGGGTGTGAGCGGATTTTTGTTTAGTGGCTTGTTAATTAGTGATTAGGATGACGCAACTTTTTACTAATTGCTGGCAACTTCAATACCAGGGCCCCGGCATAGTCGCCGGGGCCCTGGTATTTATTAGTGGCTCTTGTTCGTATTATTGCCGCGGCTTTTGCTTTTATTACCG